>NZ_DAMALV010000010.1:63050-76021 GCF_032069585.1 Moraxella sp. CTOTU48268 | reverse complement strand
TAAGCTGATTGGCTCATTATACCAAACAACGATGCAGGCTAAAGCCAGTAAATTTAGTATATATTGAGTAACAGTGATATATTCAATGACGAATGACCACCAATCCATGTTACAATTTGCAAAATATTACAAAAATGAAGCAATAATGCTTTAACGTAATTACATGTTAATTTAGTTCAGTTGAAGATAATTGCTTTTATCTCTACCCCAGGATGACCTTATATAAAAAGGAGTTGACATGCAGACAAATTCCGCAATGACAAGTAACTCCCCCATGCTATCAAAGTTAGTGTGGTTACTTGTTGCAATTATTGGCGCAGTGGCATTAGGGACAATCGCCCTCCACCGCGGCGAAAGTATCAACGCGGTGTGGCTTGTTGCCGCTGCCGTGTGTTCGTATAGCATTGCTTATCGCTACTATAGTCTATTTATCGCCAAAAAAGTCTTTGAACTCAATCCCCGCCGCGTGACACCGGCTCACCGCCTAAAAGATGGCTTAGATTATGTTCCTACCAATAAATACGTCTTATTTGGTCACCACTTTGCTGCGATTGCTGGGGCAGGTCCATTAGTCGGTCCTATCTTAGCGGCACAAATGGGTTATTTGCCAGGTACGCTATGGCTCATCATTGGGGTGGTATTTGCAGGTGCGGTACAAGATTTTACTGTACTATTTATCTCGACCCGCCGTGATGGCAAATCACTGGGTGAAATGGCAAAAGACGAGCTGGGTGCTTTTACGGGTATTACGGTGATGCTCGGTGCACTCGGCGTGATGGTCATCATTCTTGCAGTACTGGCACTGGTAGTCGTCAAAGCATTGGCGCACAGTCCTTGGGGGCTATTTACCATCGCGGCAACGATTCCAATCGCGCTACTGATGGGCATTTACATGCGCTATTTACGCCCAGGTAAAATCATGGAAGTGTCTATCATCGGTTTTGTGTTGATGATGGCGGCGATTGTTTTTGGTGGCGATATTGCCAAAGACCCTGCGATGGCTGAATTGTTTACCTTGACAGGTACCCAGCTGACTTGGGCATTGATGATTTATGGTGTGGTAGCATCGGTATTGCCTGTGTGGCTGCTGCTTGCGCCGCGTGATTATTTATCAACTTTTTTAAAAATAGGGGTGATTGTAGGTTTGGCACTGGCGATTGTCTTTACCATGCCAGAGTTAAAAATGCCCGCGGTTACCAAATTTATCGATGGCACGGGACCAGTATTTAAAGGCGGGTTATTTCCGTTCTTGTTTATTACCATTGCTTGTGGTGCTATCTCTGGTTTTCACGCGTTGGTATCGAGTGGTACGACCCCAAAACTTGTGGATAATGAAGTAGATACTCGCGCCATTGGTTACGGTGGTATGCTCATGGAGTCGATGGTTGGTATCATGGCAATGATCTGTGCCACCATTCTCGACCCTGGTATGTATTTTGCGATTAATGCGCCAGCTGCGCTTTTAGGTACAACCCCAGAGACAGCTGCAGCCGCTATCCAAAAATTAGGGTTTGTGATTACCCCCGATGCGCTTACGACACTAGCGCAGCAAGTGGGTGAAAGCTCAATTATCTCACGGACAGGCGGTGCGCCGACCTTTGCGATTGGTATGGCGCATATCCTATCGTCTATCTTTGGTAGTACGGCGATGATGGGGTTTTGGTATCACTTTGCGATTTTATTTGAAGCCTTGTTTATTTTGACTGCCGTAGATGCAGGGACGCGTGCTTGTCGTTTTATGGTACAAGACACCATCGGCATCGTGGTGCCATCGGTGCGTGGCTCAACCAATCTCGGCGTGCATTTGCTTGCGACTTTGATTGCAGTCGCCGCTTGGGGCTTCTTTGTCTACCAAGGCGTCATTGATCCGCTTGGGGGCATTAACTCATTGTGGCCGCTATTTGGCATCGGTAACCAAATCTTGGCAGCCATGGCATTAACCCTAGGTACCGCAGTTTTATTTAAAATGAAAAAACAAAAGTATGCTTGGGTCACTGTGGCACCCACAGTTTTCTTACTGATTACCTGTTTGACGGCAGGTTGGCAAAAAATCTTCCATGAAAATCCAGCGATTGGTTTCTTGGCGCAAGCGCACAAATACAGCGCCGCGATTGCCAAAGGTGAAGTGTTAAAACCTGCCAAAACCTTGGATGAGATGCAAACCATCGTATTCTCAAACTATGTGGATGCCGTGCTTTGTGGCTTCTTTATGATTGTGTTGATTGTGATGATGGTTGGTACGATTCGCGCATTAACAAAAGCCTTGGCAAGTGATAAACCTACTGTGGTTGAAGGTGAGGCGATTTATGAAGATCCGAAACCCTTGAATATTTCTGCACCGCATTAGTGAAAAATTACCAGCAATTGCACTTATATAGTGCAATTACTTGAATTTCACCAAAACCATGCTACGCAGATAGGAGGAGTGTCACATGAGTAATAACGCGTTAATCGCTAACTTGATTAAAATGACCTTGAAGGCGCAAAAGGAGGTAATTTTTAGCCCAAAAAATATGACCCGCCTAATCACGCTGGTCAAACGGATGCAACAAAGCTTTCGTTTGATGGTCGGTGTCCCTGATTATGCGACCTACGTCAGCCATATGCAGGAGCAGCATCCTGACCTAGAGCCGATGGATGAAAAAACCTTTTTTCGCTACTGCGTCGATGCGCGCTACCCGAGTAATGGCGGTAGCATGAAGCGATGTCCTTGCTAATTCTATAAATCGGTAAAAAACAGTCTAAAATTAGGCTGTTTTTTTTATCAAAAATTGAATTGTTAATTTTTGTAAATATCGCCAATGATTGTCGGCAAAAATGACCCAAGATTTATACACAATCGCTTTTGGCAGGTCTGGTCGCAGTGGGTGTAGGCTCTGATATCATGCACCCTTAAGGCGGTTTATTGTTTCATTTTTCATGATTGCAAGTTGGCAGTCGCCCATGGATTTGGACATTGCATTCAGATACTGCTTTGAGATAATTAAGGCTTCGACATCATGTAAAATTTGCATATTTTAATTTTCGGGCTGGACTAAATTTAGATAAAGCTGATAATTTTCTGCATCAAAACAGACAAAGATAATATCTTCAAATTCATGATTTTCGTTTTGCTTGACGAAATCTTTTACGGTGTTTACCGCAATTTGTGCGGCTTGTTGTTTTGGAAAACGATACACACCCGTTGAAATATTGGGAAAAGCAATGGTTTTAACGCCGTTTTGCTCAGCAAGTTTCAGCGATTCGGTGTAACAGCTTGCTAGTAGCGCTGACTCATTTGCCTGTCCGCCATGCCAAACAGGTCCGACGGTGTGAATCACATATTTGGCGGGTAAATTCCCTGCAGGGGTAATCACGGCTTTGCCAGTAGGACAACCGCCTTGCTCATCATGAATCACTCGACATGCCGCAAGCAGTGACGTGCCTGCTTTACGGTGAATAGCGCCATCAACCCCGCCACCACCGAGCAATGAATTGTTGGCAGCGTTGACAATCGCATCAACAGCTAGGGTCGTAATATCTTGTTGTACGACACGGATTTGCATGCTTGTACTCCTTATGATTTTTAACATTTTAAATGTTCGTTTCTATTGATGGTTTGTTTGGGTTATTTTTTTGTTTGCGAGTAGGATTCATCGGCTAATTTTTCAAATCGTTCTTTTTCTTTATGGAGTTCATGTTTCGCGGTGGTCATATCGCTATCAAATAAGCTTTCGAGTTCTTGAATCGCCGATTGTGCTGAGGCAATCATCTCGGCTTCATCTTCATAGATGGCGCGCTGCCGTTCAATCAAAGCGTCATCATAATCGCGGAACATTTGCACGGTTTTTCGTGCGGTTTCTGGCTCCATGCCCAATACTTCCAAGGTTTCGCGTGACATATCCAGCGAAGATAGGTAGGTTTCTCGCCAAATATACTTAACCCCCGCATCGCGCAAACGATAATAATGCTCACGGTTTTTGGCACGTGCCAAGATGGTCAGATGCGGATAATTGCGTACCACATAATCGGCCACCGTAGCAGACAGCTCGATATCACCAATGGCAATAATAAAAACTTTGGCTCGTTGAAGTCCTGCTGCGCGTAGGATTTCAGGGTTTTGGGGATTGCCATAGTATACTTGGTTACCAAATTTGCGGACGAAATCGACTTGGTTGGCAGATTTTTCAATCGCGGTAAATTCAATATTGTGCATGCGTAGCACACGACCGATGATTTGCCCGACACGTCCAAAGCCTGCAATCACCACTGCGTGCTCATGGTTGGGTATTTTGTCGTATTCTTTACTGGGCTTAGCTTTGGCAAATATCGGATTGCCAATTTTTTCCAGTAATAAAAATGCCAGTGGCGTCATTGCCATTGAGACAGTTACCACAAGGTTTAGAATATTTTGTTGTTCACGGGTTAACAGATGCTGGGCGGTCGCCACGCTAAACAGTACAAACGCAAATTCCCCGCCTTGCGCTAGCGTCACCCCAAGACGGATACTACTTTCGTTTTTGTTGCCCATGAGCCGCGCAATGATTGTCAGCACCACAAACTTAATGAGCATCAGCAATACTGCCAAGCCAATGATGAGTAAGGGCTTGGCGACAATTAATTTGACGTTGGTGAGCATACCGACTGACATAAAAAACAGCCCAAGCAGCAGACCCTTAAATGGCTCAATACTCGCCTCTAACTCGTGGCGGTATTCGGAGTCAGCCAATAGCACCCCGGTTAAAAATGCCCCAAGTGCCATTGACAAGCCTATATAATTCATCAATAGCGACACACCCAGTACGATAAACAACGCCGTGGCGGTGAGCAGCTCGGTGGCGTTACTAGAGGCCACAAACTTAAAGAAAGGACGTACCACAAACCGACTGACAAATATCATGCCAGCAAAAATACTAATGACTTTGGCAAAATAAATCCAATCGTAATTTTGCTCTTGCGCGCCCGACAAAAATGGCAAGGCGGCAAGTAAAGGAATAACCGCGATATCTTGAAACAATAAAATAGTAAAGGCTTGCTGACCATGCGTGGTGGCAAGCTGCTTTTTTTCACCCAATAACTGCAACACAAACGCCGTTGATGACAGCGCCAAGCCAAAACCGATGACAAAGCTATTTGATAGCCGAATATCTAAAAAATACCACGATAGCAGCATCAGCACCACGCCCGTGACAATCACCTGCAGCCCGCCTAACACAAAAATCTGTTGCCTAAGTGCCCAAAGCCGAGAGGGCTGTAGCTCTAAGCCAATAATAAATAATAGCAGCACGACCCCAAATTCAGAAAAATGCAGCAAGTCATCGGGGTTACCCGCAACTTTCAAAAAACTTGGACCCAGCAATAAGCCTGTAAACAAATAACCCAATACCGTGGCGATACCAAAACGCTTCGCAAGCGGTATCAAAATCACTGCCGCACCCAAAAAGATAGTTGCGTCAAGCATCATAGAACTATCAGCACTGGCAGCAAGCACAAACATACAAAACCTCAATTATTTTTAATTTTTGACAAAAATTTTCCAAATCCCGTTATCGGCAATCGCATTTTTATAGGCGTCATTGCGTTTTTTACGGGGAGTTTGCCGACTGTCCACCACTTTAAAGTCTGCTAATGTTTGAATCACCAAACCTGTGCGATAAAAACGAATCCGTTCAGGCTCTAGCAATTCACCTTTGGGATTGCGACAAAACACATAAGCGCGTAAATCAATAAATTCACGATGCGCCACCAGTCGCACGTCTTCGCTTTTCGCTAGGGCATTTTCCATCGCTATTAAGTGGGCATCCTCATACGGACCGCATTTTTCAACCAGTGCACCCACTGACCCAAAATTTTTGGATTCTTTGGCTTTGGTACGGGTCAAATGTAGTTTTTGCACATGATAAATAAACTGCGGTATCTCAAGGCTTGCGGGTAATGGCAGATAATCAGGCGGCAATCCTGCTGAAGGATAAAACCCTTTGGCGCGGTCAATCAGAGCTTGCCAGGTTTGCTCATAGCTTTGTACCTCTGCCAAATTGCCTGCATAAATAGGCAAGTCTTGAATTTGGGTGAGATAGGGCGGCGGAAAAAAATTATCCCGAAACTGGGCAATATCGGCTTGCAAGGTGGAGAGCAATAACTTGACCTGTTTTTTATGCGCCTTTTCATCGACCAGCAATGCTGAGGGATTGCCATTATCTGAGTTGTCTGAGCCATCAGATTGGGTGAGATGCAAATTGGGTGCCACGAAAGGTGCAGAACGGTGTGTCATACGCGTTTACCTCCAGTAAGCTAATGATTTTTATATAGATTTAATATAGATATTACATACAGATGTTTAATTGTTTGGCAAACGTTTACCAAGCGTTTAGCAAATAAGGCTTGCCACAGCAGGGTGCTGATTCATCCTAACATATTTAGCCTAAGTAATGCGCACTATTACGCAATTAATCGTAAGAAAAGTTAAGCAAGCAAATAGCAAACCCCACAAAATAAAAACTAAAAACGCTCAGCGGTAGCACCGATTTTTTGGCACCTTAGGTCAAAAAGTCGGTTAGTGTGCGTGTGCATGGACAGGGGATGCACTGGTAATGTCACAATTAAACTGCGCGGAGTGAGCATGCAAATCACTCTCAAATTGAATGGTACTGTGCCCAATGCCTAAATGCTGTAACTCATGCTGTAAGTCTGATAATAGTGCATCAGTTTGCTGCAGGGTAAGCGAGCTTGGGACAATGATATGACAAGATAAACTATGTAAGCCGCTGGTAATCGTCCAGATATGTAGGTCATGAACCGATAACACGTTTGGGTGGGCAGAGAGGGTGTTGATAATAACGCTTTGGTCAATATCATTGGGCGCGCCTTCCATCAAGATATGGGCGGCGTTTTTGACAACAGCATAGCCACTACGAACAATCAGTAGTGCCACCAAAATACTCACTGCCGCATCTGCCCACACCCAGCCAAACAGCATAATCACAACAGCAGCAATAATCGCAGCCACCGAGCCTAGCAAGTCACTTAATACATGTAAATAAGCGCTTTTCATATTGAGATTATCAGTATCACCACCGTGCATTAGCTTCGCCACCACCAAATTGACGATAAGTCCAATAGTACTGATAACTAGCATACCCGTGGTGGCGATTTGTGGCGGCTGCTGAAAACGCAGCACGGCTTCATAGATAATACCTGCACTGATAATCAGTAGCGTCAGACCATTGATGAGTGCAATCAAAATCTCAAAACGGCGATAGCCAAAAGTTTTATGGGAGGTAGCAGATTTTTTACCGACGATAAACGCAAACAAAGTCATGGCAAGTGACACAGCATCACTAAACATATGACCTGCATCTGATAACAACGCCAAACTGCCGGTAATATAACCGCCGATGACTTCAACAATCATATAGCTTGCAATGATGGCAAACGCTATGGTGATGATACGCTGATTATCGGTATGGCTGTGACTATGACTATGACTATGATTGTGGTCAGCGTCATCATGGCGGTGATTGTTGCTATGACCATGCGCATTAGGCTGCTCATGATGCGGGTTATGAGGGTCGTTAGGGTGCGCATCAGTAGGCTGCTTTGAATCTTCAATGTGTTGTGGGGTCATTGTTATTTACTTACCCTAATTAATGGTAAAAATTAGCTAAATTGTAGCCCAATCAGCGACTTGAAAAAAGCCCATTCAAACATCATCGTGAAATAAGCGCTTTAGCAAAAGCAATGGTTTTGCAAGTCAGGTTAAGACCAACTCATCGGATCAATGTCAATCGATAGTCTAGCATAC
The DNA here is from genome assembly GCF_032069585.1 of Moraxella sp. CTOTU48268. Lineage (NCBI taxonomy): Bacteria > Pseudomonadati > Pseudomonadota > Gammaproteobacteria > Moraxellales > Moraxellaceae > Moraxella > Moraxella sp. CTOTU48268. The sequence continues at coordinate 68,241 of NZ_DAMALV010000010.1, read as the reverse complement.
TTTGCCGATGGCAACGCAATTGTCTGTCGCCACCAGTCCGACAATAGCTGCTGGCGGACGTGGCGTGTTTTGGTCAAAATCAATAAATGCGAGTGATAGCGACTGTTTTTCTTTGCCATCGGCGCATCCACCGGGCCATTAATCGCAATACCCAAGGCTGTCATGTGCTGGCGTGATGGCAACAGCGCAATCGCTTGATGCAAAATTTGCTGATTGTTTTCTAACGATTTGCTTTCCACCCGTACCAAACAAGCGTAAGTAAATGGCGGCAATCCCAACATGCGCCGCTCAGTCAATAATTGCTGGGCAAAACTCAGATATCCTTCACGTACCAAAGTCAGTAACGCAGGATTTTCAGGCTGCAGGGTTTGTATCAATACCAGACCTGCTTTATCGGCACGACCTGCACGACCTGCCACTTGGATAATCAACTGGGCGGTATGCTCAGGCGAGCGAAAATCTGAGGATAAAAAACCGCGGTCAGCATTGGGGATTGCCACCAAGGTCACATTGGGGAAATGATGCCCTTTTGCCACCATTTGCGTGCCCACCAAAATGGCTTTGGGGTTATCAGCAATACGCTGATACACTTGCTCCCAACTGTTTTTTTTACGCGTGGTATCGCGGTCAATCTGAATCACAGGCACATCGGGGAAAAGCTCAGTTAACCCTTCAACCATCCGCGCCGTACCCATGCCCACAGGGTCAAGATTGCTACTACCACAGCTAGGGCAATGGTTCGGGATGGCTTGCTGCCAATCGCAGTGGTGGCATTTTAGCGTTGCCACTGGCTGAAAATGCACCGTCAAATGCGCATCACAGCGCGGGCAGTCTGCTTGCCAACCGCAAGCATCACACAATAAGATGGGCGCGTAGCCACGACGGTTTAAAAATACCAATACTTGCTCATCTTTATCCAACGTCTGCTGAATGGCTTGAATTAAGCTTTGCGCTAAACCGTTTTGCCATGCTTGTTGGCGCGCATCAATCAGCTGCATGATGGCAGGTTTGGCATCGCCTGCACGCTGGGTCAAAGTAAGCTCAGTGAGTTTACCTTGTTGGACCAGATATAGGCTTTCAAGCGATGGCGTCGCGGTGCCCAAAATCACCGGACAATTAAGCTGAAACCCACGATAGAGCGCCACGTCACTGGCGTGATAGCGCAGGGAGTCTTGCTGTTTGTAAGATTGGTCATGCGACTCATCGACAATAATCAGCCCTAAATTGGCAAATGGGTATAACACTGACGAACGCGTACCGATAATAATTTGTGCATAGCCCAGTCGGCATTGTTGCCAGCCATCAAGCCGCACAGTGTCATTAAGTCCTGAATGTAGCATCAATACTTGAGCTTCAAATCGTTCGGCAAATCGCTGCCGGGTCTGTGGGGTCAGCCCAATTTCTGGCACTAAGATAAGCACTTGTTTGCCCTGCGCCAGTACCGTTTGCATCACTTGCAAATACACTTCGGTCTTGCCACTTCCCGTAATCCCATTGAGCAAAAAACCTTCATAGTGTGGCTGCTGGCAGGCGTGGGTGATTTTTTGCACCGCTTGTTGTTGCTGTAAATTTAAGCTAAGCGGCGTGGTGGCGAGCTTAGCAAGCTTGGGTAAAGATGGCATTTGATAAATAGGCGCAATCAGACCTTTTTGCTCAAATTTTTTTAAATAAGCGGGCTCGACACCGTTGTCTATCAGCGCAAACTCACTTACAAGCTTTGTGTCATTGCTATGCGAATTACTATGCGAATTGCCATGCAAGTTGATGACCAATTCACATAAAGCAAATTGTTGGCGTTGTTTTTTTGCACTGGCAGAAAAATCCTCGTCAGTGGCATCGCGTAATTGTTGCCAACATAATTGTCGGTAGTCGAGCGTCGTCCCTTGACGAATCAAAGTCGGCAACATGACAGCGAACACATCGCCAAGCGGATAGCAGTAATAAGCGGACAGCCAATAAGCGAGTTTTAGCAATGCCTCATCGACAATCGGCAGCTCATCAAGTATGTCCAATACAGGTTTAATCGCATTTTGCGTAAGCTGACTGTGCTCAATATGCGCCACCACAATGCCGACCAATTTGCGCGCACCAAACGGTACTCGGACGCGGCAGCCAATCGTGGGCAACGCATCGCCCACAACGCGATAATCAAACACCGAATCAATGGGCACAGGTAAGGCAACTTGGATTAGCAAAACACACCTTTAAAAATTGTTGTAGGGTTAAATTATAGCCCAATTCTAGGCGTTAAACTGTGGTCAGATGGGCAAAAATTTGACATAAAAAAAGGCAAGTCTTGTAACTCACCTTCCATTTGAGCGGGTTAACATTATAAAACCAAAATCAATCTAAAACCAAAATCGCTTCAATTTCGACCACCGCACCTTTTGGCAAGGCAGCCACTTGCACCGCGGCACGGGCAGGGTAAGGGGCAGACAAACGCGCCACAAAAATCTCATTTAAGGCCGTAAAATCTGCCAAATCGGTGAGCGAAACATTAAACTTCACCACATTGGCTAACGAACCACCTGCGGCTTGGCAGATAGCATCGATGTTTGACATGACTTGGTTGGCCTGATTGACAAAACCATCGGCTAGGGTCATGGTATTTGGGTCGAGTCCGATTTGACCTGAAATATAGACAGTCTTATCAACTTTCACGGCTTGTGAATAAGTGCCTACCGCAGCAGGCGCATTGTCAGTATGAATGATGTCACGGCTCATATTATTTCCTATTACAGTATGATGGGTTTATAAAATATCTTTATTTTTTGGCGCAGACGTATTTTGGCTCTGAGAAAGTAGCACTTCGTCATTCCATTGATACAGTCTTACAATATTGGGGTAGCCCAAGAAGGTACGGAGGCGCTGAATTAAGCTTGCAATCTGGTCACGGCTTTGCACCACCACAAACAGTAAAGTATAGCCATTACGCTGTTCGATATATTCAAAACCTGCTTGAGTGTCACGCACAATAAAGATTAAATCGCTGATTTGCTCATCGGTCAGGTTTTGATTAATTTTTAGCGCAGCATCAAAATAAATACGCTTGGATATCTCATCCTCACTGTTGGATACTCGCCAATGTAGCGGAATTACTTGGTATTCGTTGACACGGCGAATTTCATCAATTGAAAAACATTTATGTCGATGCACCACCAAGCCATTTTTTGAAATATGCCCGACAATCGGGTCGCCATACACCGGATGACAACAGCTGGAAAAATTCATCTCCATATTAGCGGCATCCGCAATCAAGCTTTGCGGTTGGTTAGCGGCATGGGCGCTGGCTTGGTTTTTGGCAAGCTGCTCTTGGGTCAATAAGCGCGAAACGGCAATCTGCGGCAGCAATTTACCTGTGGTAAACTCCATAAAGAACGCACTTTTATCCTGTAAGCCCCGCCAATCAAGTAGCAATTGCCATTGTTCATCACTCACATCAGCGAGTGAAAGATTTTGCGTTTTAAGCGCGCGCTCAAAGGCGGTTTTACCTTCGTGCTCTTTTTGCTCAGGATTTAAGCCTTTTAACCATTCAAACAACGCACGCCGCGCTTTATTGGTTGCCACAAAACCCAGCCACTCCGCTTTTGGAATCGCATTGGGGTCCGTATGAATTTTGACCCTATTGCCAGTTTTCAAAATCGTACCCAGTTTGGCTTCTACGCCATTTATTTCAGCGCCGGTTGCACGGTTACCGATATGAGTACTGATAGTATAGGCAAAATCAAGCGCTGTGGAGCCGCGCGGCAACTCATAGGCATCACCGTTTGGGGTATAGCAAATAATTTTACGTTCGTGAAGATAGTCAATCAGTTTATCGACCACCGTCACCGCATCGGATGGCTGCTCTTCGATATCGCTTTCATTGTCGGCAATCAAGTTTTGCAGATTGCGTAGAGAAGCCTGAATCACCGACTGACTAAGTGGCGATGCTGCTTCACCCATCAAAATCCCTAAACGGGTGGTTTTGAGCATGGTTTTAGTCAGAATGACCACTTTGATGGTGTCATGGTCGTTTTTATAGGTAATGGTCAGCGATTGGTTGCCCCCGGCACGTGGATGGCGGATATTGTCTTCGATACATTCAGGCGCAATTTGGTATTTATTAATAAAATACTTGGCGATTTGGTCGCAGTCTTCTACTTTATCCATGACTAGCATAAATTCATAATGCCACAGCAAATCGGTGATTTCGCCGCGATTTTTAAAGAACTGCCGAAACAAAGTCACACGGTTATCGACATCTTTGACATAACCTTTAACATCCAGTCGGCTCAAAACAATATTTAAATAATTATGAATAGCTTCTTGTTGAAAGGTGCGCCCCAAGCCATGCTGCATAAGCTTATCGGATAATTTATTATACATAGGCGCATTTAGGCTGCGATAACATAAAATCTCGATATAGTCGGCTAAATCATTAAGCCCAAGCGTACGTGCAAACGGCACATAAAAATCCAACGTTTCTTGTGCGGTTGCCTGTTGTTTTTTTTCAGGCACAGCTTCAATGGTGGTCATATTGTGCAGGCGGTCCGCCAATTTGACAATCAACACGCGCGGATCTTCTAGCGTTGCGGTAATAATGCGATAAAAAGTCGCGGCTTTATTGATGTGTTTTTCATTGGAGGATTTTAATTTGGTAACACCATTGACGATTTGGGCAACTGCCTTGCCAAACTCTCGGGTCAAATCTTCTTCAGTGGTAGGCGTATCTTCAACGGTATCATGCAAAATTGCCGCCACGATGGTATCGACATCCATGCGAAAACTACCCAAAATCTCCGCTACCGCCATAGGGTGGGTGATATAAGGCTCGCCAGATTTGCGTTTATCTTTGATATGGGCTTGGTCGCCAAAGGCACAGGCTTTGAGAACAATTTGCTGTTCGGCATCATCCAAATAATCCAATACACGCATTAGGTCAAACTGTGCAATATCCACATCAGGATGGCTTAATTTTGGTAAAGTTGATATATTCAAAAATGTGCCCTCAACGTACGATCGATAGGTTTAACCTGCTAAAAGATTCATATTGTTCTGGTCAGCAGTTAACTCTATCATAAAAAACGGTTGGATAAAAATAGCTGGCATCAAACCAGCTAAAGTTAGTAAAAACGTATTATAAAGATATCTTAATTATTCGCAAAATTACCGCGAATTGTCAAGCTAAGTTACATATAATTCCACGTTT
>NZ_DAMALV010000010.1:33541-62950 GCF_032069585.1 Moraxella sp. CTOTU48268 | reverse complement strand
ATTCCACGTTTAATTCAACTAAAAAGTCACCTAAAAAAGGTGACTCTTTATAAAATAATAGTCGCTAACTATTAACAGTAGCTTAAGCTAGCGTTAGAATCCATGACCACTTGAAATGCTCAAATCAACATGGTGAAATTTGTTAGGCAATTCGCGCTCAGGTTGGTTTAAGATTTCTTTAGTCACCAGTCCATCAGCGATTTCGCGTAGGGCAAGTACGGTTGGTTTATCATTTTCACGCTCAACCATAGGTTCTGATACACCGCGTGCGATTTGGCGCGCACGTTTACTGGCAACAAGAATCAAATCAAAACGGTTTTGGATATTTTCTAGACAATCTTCTACAGTGACACGTGCCATGACTATGCTTATCCTATTCAAAACTAAAAAAGTAATTGATTATTTTAACAAAATTAAACCCATATTGCCAGTGACAATGCACTAATCCAAGATTTTTAACCCTGCTTTGTTCTCACGTTTTGGACGTTGTGCTTCGGTGGACTCCGCTGGTTGACTGGCGTTGATTTCAGATTGCGGGGCATTATCGTATTCGGTTGGGTCAAAGAACATGCCTTGTGAATTTTCTCTGGCATAAATTCCCATCACCGCTTGCATCGGTACCCATAATTCTTGCGAAACACCGCCAAATCGCGCATGAAAATTAATAAAATCATTATTAATAACTAAATTACCTGTAGCGCGGCTAGCGATATTAAGTACGATACGACCATCTTGCACGTATTCGATAGGCACCGTGACATTGGGCTGTGTCGTATCGACCATGATATGTGGGGTCAGGTTATTGTCTTCAAGCCATTCAAAAATAGCGCGTACCATATAAGGGCGAGTCGGGGTGAGTTGAAAGTCGTTTTCCATGGTGATTCTCTTATTTTAATGATTACTATTTTAAACTAGTTTTAAAGGTTGGGCGATTAAACATCCGCTCCATATATTGATACAACGGACGGCACAGGTGCAGCGGCAATTCAATACCCATGGGTTTTAAGCGATATAAAATCGATGACAAAATGCAATCACATACACCCATGGTATCTGAAAGAAAAAAAGCTTTATGGGCAAACAGCGGCGCTATGGTAACCAGTGATTCAGTCAGTTGCTTTCTTGCAATCTTTGCTTGATTGACATCTAAGGTATCCTTATCGGTCAATAGCGTATCTGCTAATTTAACCCAGTCTTTCTCAATGCGCCACCATAATTGACGGTATTGTGCCTTTTCAATCGGATTTTCAGGTAGCAGTTTGTTCTGATGATAGCGCTCTTCAAGGTATTCAAAAATAATGCGATTATTATATAAAATCAATTCGCGATGAATGAATACCGGCAGCGTGTTGTAAGGATTGATATCAGGTAAATCTTCCGCAAAATTCTCATCATCACGAATGTTTGTCTCGCTAAATTCTATTTTTTTCTCAAGTAAAACCAGTCTTAATTGGTGACTTAGGTAGCCATCATCGGCATAAATCAACGGGGTGTTCGAAGTAGGGGTCAACATAATTAAAAATAATAAGCTGTATCAGCGTAAAGGATAAGCCTAGCTTAAAATGACTGAATTAGCAATAACTGTGAAAGTTATCGTAGCAACCAAGCAATAAATGCGCATAAAAAAAGGCAGCCTAAGCTACCTTTTTTTGTATCAACCCTTATTTAACGTCTTTCCAAAATTCTTTATTGAGTAAGTACACTGGAATTAATAACGCAAGTAAGAATAAGATGACCCAAAACCCATATACTTTACGTTGGTGCGCTTGCGGCTCTGCCATCCACGCCATAAAGTTGACGATATCACCAATATTACGACGATATTCTTCTTTTGAGGTATTCATTTGCATATCATGAAGGACGAACGGCATGGCAACATTCGGCAGTACGATATTGTTGGCACCCCAAGGACGACTTGGATCTTCATAGAAGGCTAACAAGTAAGTATAAACCCAATCATTACCACGTAGACGGGTTTCAAGTGACAAGTCAGGTGGCTGTGCACCAAACCAAGCCTTTTGAAGCTCTGGGTCCACGCCTGCATTGATGTGGTCACCGACTTGGTCAGTGGTCAGCATCAAGTATTTTTCCACCAATTCTTTTGGAATGTCCAAGTCTTTGTACATTTTTGAGTAGCGAACATACTGTGCTGAGTGACAGCCTGCACAGTAACTCATGAATAATGACGCACCACGTTGAATTGACGCTTTATTGGTCAAATCTACAGGGGCGGTTTCACACGCCAAATGCGCTTCTTTACCATCAACTGTTTTGTAAGTGCCACAGCCGCCTTCGCTGGCTTGTGCGGCTGTCGCGCCCAAACCTAATGCAACTGTCAAACCCAATCCAGCAACTAATTTTTTAACCGCTTTCATTAGTGACCTCCAGTTACACGTTCAGGTGGCTGTTTGCAAGTTTCAATCGATGTATAGATTGGCATTAGCAAGAAAAACAAGAAATACAAAATAGTACAAATACGTGCCACAATCGTTGCGGTATCACTTGATGGAATTACCCCTAAGTAGCCTAAGATCAAGAAACTAACAACAAAGATAGCAAGTGCAATTTTTGACAACATACCTTTATAACGCATTGAACGCACAGGCGATTTGTCTAACCAAGGCAATACAAATAAAATAGCAATTGATGCTGCCATCACAATAACACCCGGCAGGGCTGAACCAAACATAGATGGAGTTGCACGTAACATCGCATAAAAAGGCGTATAGTACCAAACAGGGGCAATGTGAGCAGGTGTCTTAAGTGGGTTTGCTGCTTCAAAGTTTGGTGGCTCAAGGAAGAAACCGCCGCCTTCTGGGAAGAAGAATACCACGGTAAAGAAAACGATAAAGAATACCACGATACCAATCATATCATGTACGGTGTAGTATGGGTGGAAAGCCACACCATCAAGAGGTACACCATTTTTATCTTTAAGTTTTTTGATATCGATACCATCTGGGTTATTAGAACCAACATGATGCAATGCTACCAAGTGAACAAATACCAGACCCACTAAAATCAAAGGAATCGCAACAACGTGCAAGGCGAAGAAACGGTTTAGGGTAATACCTGAGATGATATAGTCACCTTTTACCCATTCTCCTAATGCATCACCAATAAATGGAATCGCGGCTGGTAAGTTTAAAATAACCTGCGCACCCCAGAAAGACATATTACCCCAAGGTAATAAGTAACCGAAGAAACCTTCTGCCATTAAGCACAGATAGATACCCATACCGATGAGCCAAACAAGTTCACGGGGTTTTTGGTATGAACCATATAACAAGCCACGGAACATATGCAGATACACGACCACGAAGAATGCCGAAGCACCGGTTGAGTGCATATAACGGATTAACCAACCACCTTGTACATCACGCATAATATATTCTACAGAAGCAAATGCGCCTTCTGCACTTGGGTTGAACATCATGGTTAGCCAAATACCCGTCACTAACTGATTGACCAATACCACCATTGATAATACGCCAAAGAAGTACCAAAAGTTGAAATTCTTTGGTGCGTAATACTTTGACATATGGTATTCATAAGTTTCTGTCGCTGGAAAGCGCGCATCCACCCAATGCATAAATTTCTTTGCACTCATATTATGCCCCCACCGTTAAGATAGTACCGCTGATGCTATACTCAGGAACTGGCAAATTACGAGGCGCAGGTTGACCCTTAAAAACACGTCCAGCTAAGTCATACTTTGAGCCGTGACAGGGGCATAAAAATCCGCCAACCCAGCTGCTGCCACCCAAATCTGCTGCGCCGACATCAGGACGATAACCTGGTGCACAACCTAAGTGAGTACAAACCCCTTCACACACTAGAACTTCACTATTGTCTTTTGAGCGGCTATTATTTTTGCAGTAGTCAGGTTGTAATGAACCTTCTGATTTTGGATCGGCAAGTGATGATTCTACTTTTGATAAATTATCCATCATCTCTTTGGTACGTTTGACAAGATAAATTGGTTTACCACGATATTTGATAACAATCATTTGTCCTGCTTCGAGTTTGCTTAGGTCTTGGCTAACAGGTGCGCCCGCAGCTTCTGCTTTTGCACTTGGATACCATGAACGCACAAACGGCGTAGCAATAGCAGCGACACCGACTGCGCCCATAGCGGCAGTGGATGCGATTAAAACTCTTCGACGCTTAACGTCGACGCCTTCGGCATGGCTCATTAAGAACTCCTCCAGATTAATGAAGTGGGTAACCATATTCCCACACTGGGTTTGTGGCTATTGTAAATCAGTTGTTACAGAATTGCCACCTTAGCTGTGCCTAAATTACGCTAATTTTGCTATTTTATGCTATTTTTGCAATAAAATAAATTACCTAAGGTAAATAAAAAAGACCCTTGCAGTAAACAAGAGTCTTTTTTGTAAACGCCAAAAAACGCGGTCGATACGAGAATTTCGACCACGAAAAATATTAACGTTTTGAGAATTGGGGACGTTTACGTGCTTTACGTAAGCCCAATTTTTTACGTTCAACTTCACGCGCGTCACGAGTCACAAAGCCCGCTTCTTTAAGCGCTGGTTTTAAAGTTTCGTCTGACTCGATCAATGCACGGGTAATACCGTGGCGAATCGCGCCTGCTTGACCATTGATACCGCCACCTTTTACAGTCACATAAATATCATATTTGCTAGCGGCATCCAGTAATTCTAAAGGTTGACGAACAACCATTACTGATGTTTCACGACCAAAGTATTGATCAAGTGGCTTACCATTGACGACGATGTTACCTGTACCCGCAGATAAGAACACACGAGCTGTTGAAGTTTTACGACGACCTGTACCGTAATTGCGTTCCATGTGTTACTCCTTAGATATCTAATACTTGAGGTTGTTGAGCAGTATGAGGATGCTCAGTACCTGAGTAAACTTTTAACTTTTTAATCATCGCATAGCCCAATGGGCCTTTTGGCAACATACCTTTAACCGCTTTGTTAAGTACGTCAGCAGGTTTGTGTGCGATAAGTTTGGTAAAGTTAGTCTCTCTGATACCACCTGGGTAACCGGTGTGACGGTAGTATTTTTTGTCTTGCGCTTTTTTACCAGTCACAGCAACTTTCTCAGCATTAATCACAACGATATAATCGCCTGTGTCAACGTGAGGGGTGTAAGAAGGCTTATGCTTGCCACGTAAGCGTGATGCGATTTCGCTCGCCAAGCGACCTAATGTTTTACCTTCAGCGTCGACGATGTACCAATCGTGTGTCACTTCATGTGGTTTAGCACTGATAGTTTTCATGTTTAAAAACCTTTTTGAGTTAATAGTTGAGAGTGAGTGTCTGGGAAACGAGGGCTCTCAAAATTACGAACGCATATTATAGGGATTAAGATAGTGACTTGCAATACAAGTCAAGCATTTTTAAAAAATAAACTTGCAAAAAATAGGCAACTAAAATTGCCTATTTATATCAATCATATTATGTCAATCAAGCCATGAGTGCACAATCAGACATTAAATCTAAAGTGCATGACATCGCCATCTTGCACGATGTAGGTTTTACCTTCAAGGCGAGATTTACCGGCCGCTGCCGCGCCTTTTTCACCGTTATATTCAATAAAATCATCAAACGCAATCACTTCGGCACGGATAAAACCACGCTCAAAGTCGGTATGAATCACGCCTGCTGCTTCTGGTGCGGTGGCACCCACTTTGACCGTCCAAGCGCGTACTTCTTTGACCCCTGCGGTAAAATACGTTTGCATATTAAGCAGCTCATAACCTGCGCGAATCACCCGATCAAGCCCTGCCTCAGTCATACCCATACTTTCTAAAAACTCTTGTTTTTCATCGTCATCCAGCTGGGCGATTTCTGATTCGATTTGGTTGCATAGCGCGACCACCAACGCATCATCTTTTGCCGCAAATTCCCGTACTTGGTCAAGATAAGGATTGTTGTCAAAGCCATCCTCGCTCACGTTGGCAATGTACATGGTCGGTTTTAGGGTAATTAAACCATAGCTGCGGATGAGTTTTTTCTCATCCTCATCCAGATTTGCCATGCGCGCAGGTTTACCATCGGCTAAAAATGGCTCAATTTTGTTAAACACATCCAGCATGGCTTTGGCGTCTTTATCACCGCCTTTGGCTTTTTTACCCACATTGATAATCGCACGGCTGACGGCTTCAAGGTCAGCTAAGGCAAGTTCGGTGTTGATGGTTTCGATATCAGATAATGGGTTGACGCGTCCATCGACGTGAATCACGTTGTCATCATCAAAGCAGCGTACCACATGGGCAATCGCATCGGTTTCACGGATATTGGCTAAGAACTGATTACCCATGCCTTCGCCTTTGGATGCGCCTGCCACTAGACCTGCGATATCCACAAACTCCATTGAGGTGGGCACAACGCGCTCAGGTTTGACGATATCGGCAAGTTGTTTGAGACGTGGGTCGGGTACAGGCACAATCCCAGTATTGGGATCTTTGGTACAAAACGGGAAGTTTTCTGCCGCAATCCCAGCTTTGGTCAATGCGTTAAACAGGGTTGATTTACCAACATTTGGCAGTCCGACGATACCACAATTAAAGCCCATACAATGCTCACTAAATAAAGGGTTAGTTAAATTGGTTGCATTATAACAACTTAGTCATCAGAATTCGACAGGCGATTGACGCATCAAAAATTTGTAGCATGTCATAAACTACAAAAACTCAAACTTAGCGATTGGGCAGATTGTTGTCATGCTGTTGCCATGCTAGTGCTATACCGTTGCGATAGTCTCGAGTTGTCATGAAATTGTCATAATGTAGCGTCAAGCTATGCTATAATGACCAGTTTGATAATGATTTGTGTCTGATGACGGTGAATGTTATCGTGTACTGCACAACATTGATAATTATTTCATTTTTATAGGAATGTTTTGAGTGACGGTCTCTGCTTTTTTATCGCATCAGCCTAGAAAACGTTTTGGGCAAAATTTCTTACATGATCAAGTGATTATTGGGAGAATTATTGACAGTATTCATGCAGGTCGCGATGATTTGATGGTTGAAATTGGTCCAGGCATGGGCGCGATTACTGAGCCGCTACTCAAGGAAGTCAATCGCTTGACCGTTGTCGAGCTTGATACCGATTTGGCAGACAGCTTGCGCATTCGTATTGGCGCCAATAGCAATGAGGGCTTAACCATTGTCAAAGCCAACGCCATGGAAGTGGATTACCGTGCGCTGTTCAAGCAAATCATTGGCGATAACCCTAATGCTGCGCCTGACAAGAAAATGCGCATTGTCGGTAACTTGCCATACAATATTTCTACGCCGTTATTGTTTCATTTATTAAGTTTTGCCGATGTCATTGAAGACATGCATTTTATGCTACAAAAAGAAGTGGTTGATCGCATCACCGCAGATGTAGATAGCCGAGAATATGGTCGCTTATCCGTCATGATGCAGTATTATTGTGAAGCCGATTATTTACTGACGGTGCCAAATGGGGCATTCAACCCCCCACCCAAAGTGACGAGTGCGGTATTTCGACTCAGACCTTATCAACAAAAACCGATTGTGGCTGACGATGAAAAGCTGTTTGCCCTTGTGGTGCGTGAGGCATTTAATCATCGCCGTAAAACACTGCGCGCGATTTTTAAAAAGTCGCCGATTTTGCCTGCGGTCACAGAACACCAGCTTGTGGCATGGGGACTCAATCCACTGGCGCGTCCCGAAACGTTATCAGTACAAGATTTTGTGACCTTGTCTAATGGCATCGCGGCAAACGGTATCGCAGCAAATGGTTAATTTTTTTGTAGCTGTTTAAAATTTTACTTTGAAGATGTATGAGGTGTTATGGGTTTTCGACATCAATTTGTCATTGGCGATATTCAAGGCTGTTATGCCGATTTGCAGGCACTGCTCAAGCAAATTGGGTTTGATGAACAGCAAGATAAATTATGGTTTGTCGGCGATATCGTGGCACGCGGTGAAGACTCGCTGAGCGCGCTGCGTCTGGTAAAACGTCTTTGTGAAGCAGGTGCTGCCGAAATGGTGTTGGGCAATCATGATATTAACTTAATCGCGGTATGGCGTGGTGTCATAAAGATCAAAAAAAAGGATAGAACCCAAGCGATTTTTGACGCCCCAGATTGTGATGAATTACTCAACTGGCTTCGTCATCAGCCGCTGCTTGTTTATCCCAATGATAAAACCGTGATGGTGCATGCAGGCATCCCGCCAAACTGGAGTATTACTCAAGCAGCCATGCATGCGTCAGAATTGCAAACTCAATTACAAAGTAGCTTATGGCAACTTGATAGACTGCTGCCAAACCTGTATAGTGATACCGCTGTTCCTTGGTCAAATATGCTGACAGGCTACGCGCGTATGCGAGCGATTTGCAATTATTTTACCCGTATGCGCCTGTGTCAAATGGACGGCACGCTAGAGTTTAGCTTTAAATCCAGTCTCGATGATAAAATGCCAGAGGGGTTTCGTCCGTGGTTTGAATGGCAAGTGCCGCGCGAACGTAAAATTTTATTTGGTCACTGGGCGGCGCTAAAAGCCAAAGTGGATTTGGCGAATGCCAGAGCCACCGATGCAGGGTGTGTGTGGGGCGGCAGTATGATGGCATACCGCCTAGAAGATGAGCAGGTTATCTGTCAAACTTGTAAAGCAAAATAACCTTTCTTTGTAAAGCAAAATAACCAAAAGTTACCGAGCGGGCTGCAGCAGCTGTACAAATTCTTTGGGCAAACGGGTAGGGCGAACTTGGGTTTGCCCATTTTCATCTTTATGGGTAGCCACGCATACAATACTTATCTCAGCTTGGCTTAACAGCTGCTGGTGGCTATCATAAATTCGCTGCTCAAGCTGTAATGACGCAGATTTGCAGTCTGCCGTCTCAATCACAACGGTGACTTCGCTATCAAGCAGAATCGGACGCACATAGCGGATGTTGGCTTGGCTCACTACAAATTGGATATCAGGTTTGCCACTATCGCTATGGTGAGTAACGTCATGCCTCACAGCCTCGGCTGAATGCGATTGATAAAAATAACTGGTCATCCCCAATTCACGTAACCAATCGCGGCGACAACGCTCAAACAGCTTTAAATGATTGGCGTGATATACAATCCCGCCTGCATCGGTATCTTCCAAATAAATACGGTATGGGGTGGCATAAATAGGCTGATTGCTTGATTGAGTGTGGGGCTGGGTCACGTGCTATCCTTAGGTTAATAATGTTAACAATAAAGTCAGTAATTTTTAAAAAACCACAAAGTGATAGCATAAAAAAAAGAATGGCATTAAACCATTCTTTTTTGAAAATGTGTAGTTTTTTATACCCACACTCATCAAGTCAATTGACGATGATTGACTTTGTCTAATTTTAACGCCTCCAAATAACTGCGGATATGGGTGACGTAATCTAAGCACTGCACGTAACGGCTATTGCTTTGACTATTGACTTTTAAATATTGATACACGGCTGCCCAATTGTTGCCATCAACACCGCGCTTTTGCAAAATCTGCTGGATATCTTTAATCGCTTGTGGACCCATATTGTATGCCGCTAGGGTAAACCATACTCGATCCGATGTTGGCACTTGGGCAAATTCATGTTGCAGCTGACTGAGATACTTAGCGCCCCCTTGGATGCTCTGGGTCGGGTCAGTCCGATTTTCAACGCCCATCGCATCGGCAGTGGCATTGGTCAACATCATGATACCGCGTACACCCGTTGGTGAAGTGGCTTCTGCATCCAGATGCGATTCTTGGTACCCCATTGCTACAAGCAGTTCCCAATCAAGACGGTATTTGTTTGCTGTCTGCTTAAAAGATGGCTCATAGATAGGCAACACGCGTGTCATGGTATCGGCAAAATGTTGTTGATTGAACGGCTCTGCCAATGGTGTTTGACTATAAAACGCGGCTAAATGTTGGTTACGGGTGAGCGATTGACCGCTACACAGGAAGTTTTTTACATCGTCGTTGAGTTTGACATCATTGGGGTTTAGCTGTATAGCAACATGTTCGTTGAGACCCTGCTGTGATAAATAATCTTTGTCACAGCTTAGACTCAGCGATGATAACGCAGTGGTGTTTTGGTAATCCGACCCATTGGTCAAGGCGACATCGGCTTTGCCTGTTTTGACAGCCGCCATCGCGTCCGCATCATTGGCAAACACTCGGGTGCTTATGGTAACATCCAATCGCTTGGCATAATGGCGCATGACATCATAGCCAAAGCCGTGCTCAAAACCATCTTGAGCAAAATAGGTGGTATTACCATTGACGGTGGCAATACGCAGCTGCTTTTGAGATAGGATACTATCAAAAGTCGCCATTTTCGGTGCCGCAACCACGCTAGTAGGTGAGGCAAGGGTATTAGCATTGGTATTAGCGACTTTTTCAGTAACGCCCATCTGAGTGGCAACATAAGCTAAGGGCAAACCAATCCCCATCACAGCTGCCAGCTTTTTACTGGCGCTCAACCATTTTAGCGGCTTGATAAAGCGATCAATGAGACTAGCAGACGGATTAGCCAGTTGCGCCAAATCTTGAACATGGCTAGGTACCGCTGGCACACGAGACTGGGCAATTTTTGGCGACATCTCCCCACCCAAACAAGGTTTGAATTGAATAGGGAAGAATTGCAAGCGTTTAAATTGGGTCGCGTATTTACTAAAGCGTAATAAAGGATGTTGAAACGGGTATAAAGTTAAAGGGCTTAAAAATGCTTTGACCGACATCGAAATCGACGCAGGATAGGTCAAAGCCAAATCATCACAATACTCAAATGATGAGTTTAGCGGCATGTGTCACTCCACTGTGCACATACGTTAGATACGTTAAATTAATAAAAAACAACTATGCCAAATGAAAACATTTTATGAAACTAAGAACCGAGTCGATAGTTAAACCTAGTACCCGTCAAACTAAGCACCAGTTAAACCTAGCACTAGTCAAAATAAGCACCAGTCAGCCAAGCCACATAAGTACATGGCTTCTAACTATCTAACTCTATCCTAAATCTAGCCAAAAAAGCTTCCATCCAAAATAGGTCGTTATTAACTTAACGCTAAAAAAAGAGCCAAACAGGTTGGCTCCTCTTATACCTAGGACGGTGATAAATCCCTATCCATCGTAGAGAACTATCGAAATAAATAATAATCAAGTACAACCCGAAAAAGGGTTAAAATTTTTGTAAGTACTGGCAAATTAAAAATTGTTTAATAAGCCCAAGAACTTACCTAAAGAATTTAACGTAGGGTAACGTACGGCACGCATAAAATAAATAAACAATAACAATATTTACTGCATGGCAATACAGTTAGTTATATAAAACAATGGGGGTATTGTAGTGAAATTAAAGTTACGCGTCATGTTTTTGAACGTAACGAAAGGCAAATTTATGATAAAAAGCGTAAAAAACCCGCTAAAATGCAACTAACGGGTAATAATTACTCAATAAACTGCCCAATTTTACACGGGATTATCGATATCGACAAAACCAACGGCTAAGGCAAGATTTTCTTTGACATAATCCCCCAATGCGAGCACGCCACCTCGCTCAGTGGCATGATGTCCACAGGCAAAATAATCAATACCCAACTCACGCGCTACGTGAGTGGTTCGCTCTGATACTTCACCGGAGATATAGGCTTGACAACCCATTTGTGCCGCTTGCTCAATCATATCCTGTGCGCCACCCGTACACAGACCGATTCGCGAAATGACTTGATTACCCCCGGATAAATGTAGGGGCGGACGGCTTAAGGTAGACGATAGTTTGTTGGTGAGAGCTGCAATCGGCATCGGCGCTGCTAAATCCACGATATTACCAATCGGGTGTTTTTCGTCAGGGTATAGCGGCGACAAATCACTCCAGCCCAACGCTCGCGCTAATTGGGCGTTATTGCCCAATTGGGGATGGGCATCTAACGGTAAATGATAAGCCAGTAAGGAAATGCCGTGTTGCATCAACAAACGAATACGCTTGCCTTTCATGCCAATTAATGGCGCAGGTTCACCTTTCCAAAAATAGCCATGATGCACCAAAATCGCTTGGGCATTGTGCGCAATCGCTTGTTCAATCAATGCCTCAGAGGCTGTGACACCGGTGAGGATGTGCTGTATCGGCTGTCCACCATCCACTTGCAGGCCATTGGGGCAATAATCTTGGAATTCATTAATTTTTAATAGCTCATTTAACCGATGAGCCAATTGAGTCGGACTCATTGAAGTTGCAGGCTGGTTCATTGTAGTTTCCGAAAAAGTCATCATATTTCTATCGTGTTCAGTGTTTCATCAATTATTTGGGTAGCTTGCTTGCCGTGTCATTTGGGGTGATATTATCGACCGCCTTTTGCACCACTTTTTCTTTAATTGCCTGTTTTTTCTCTGCAATTTCTTCATCGGTCAATTTTTCCGTATGACTGATATTGTCGATATGGGGCGTAGTAGCATGCGGATGTTCTTCTGGCTGTGATGTCAGGGTAGTTTTATGCCCTTTATTATTTTTACCATCGTTTGCAATCGGTTTATCATCATAGATAATATTACCATCGCTATCGATGAGCGCATACTTCATCGGCTGTTTACGCGGGATGAAAAAGTCAGAGGGTTGGGTCATCAAATGCGAGGCGACCAATTCAAATAAGAATTTCCACTCAAAGACTTTCACATCACGCGCGCGTAGGGCGGTCATTAAGGCGAGTGAAAAACTAACCATCAAGTTAATCATACCGATGACCATCACACCAAATAGACTGACCAAAATAATACCGATTTCTGGAAACTCGCCCGTGTTGGCATAAATATTAAAAATCCCATGAATAAAGTTGGCAGATGCAAAGGCAATGTGGCGAATATCGATCGGTAAGCCAAAAATATAGCCAATTGTCGCCGTACTACCCAAAAAGCAACCGAATAAAAAGTTGCTCATAATCGCACCCAGATTGCGCTCGATAAAATCACTAAAACGCAATAACGTTACAGGTGTCATCATCTGTTTGAGGGTAGGCTGGTTGCGAATACGCTCGCCAATTTTGTTGTGTACCGCAAGATTATCGTAATAGCCTGCAATCAATCCTGAAATATACAAATACACCCCAGCAATCGCGGCATGAAAGATAGCAAGCGAGGTAAACGGGTTGAGATCATGCAGCAAGTGCTCGGCGGTAGCTGTCGATGTTAACGGATGACCCAACCCATACAACCACAGGGACGAAATCAGTAGCGCAATGGGCATTGCAATTGAAATATTACCCATAATGGCAATAAACTGGGTGCGCATGATATCAACGACCAATTCTGTCAATTTGGTAAACCGTGCCGCTTTGCGTCCTTTTACCTCTGAGATGGTTGAAGCAATCGCGGCAGCCGTCATGGCAGGCTGTTTGGTTGCCACTGTGCCGCCAATGATATGAATCGCCACAAAGCCAAGACCGTAAATCATACTGTTTAAAAAAGCCACGCCAAAGGGTGCCAGCGGTAAGGATTTCCCTAGGATTTTAAGGGTTGCCATAAAGCCGATGAGTAGACCACCCAATGCTGCTTTTTTATACATACGGCGATAGCCCGCTTTATCGGTACTGATATAATGCTCGCCGACCTTACTGGCAGTCTCAGTCACACGGCGCGACAAGAGCGCGGTATTGATGCCAAATAAATATCTAAAACTACTGCGGTGGTATGAATCTTCATACAACGTATTAATAAGCTCTATGATGGTTTTTTTCTTGATATGATCGTTGTCAGATAGCAGTGACACCAACAATTCAAGACGCTGCAAGCTTTGCTCAAGACGCACCAACATATTGGTGGTACGCACAGTAATACCCGTTCGATGTATACGGCGACGGATGTTTTGCATCATAGTGCGCGCTTGGTCGGTCAACACTAAAATTTGACTGCTATCCACCTCAGGCTGGGGCATCGCTTGGTCATCCCCTGGCTGCATGCTGAGCTGGTATTGACTGACAAATTCAGCGACTTCGCGATTTAGGGCAATAAAAGTATCTTGGTTGTCAATCGGATTGGGAAACGCCTTTATTAAATCGGCATTGAGCCCGATGCCGTTGATACGCGCCGTTAAAATAGTAATGGCTTTGAGCACATTGGCTTCAAGCGCTTGCACCAATGCTTCTTTGCCTGCGGGTACTTTAAGAATAAGTATCAGTTCAATCCACCAGCGCTCATGGATTAAGCGCACCCAGTAGCGGGTTTGTGGTGTGGCAAAAAACGCATTAAATAAGCCAATCAAATCGCGGTCATCGGGTACAGAGGGTAATAGCTTTTCACCGACCAAGTCAAAAAATTGCGAAGTAAAGCCAGCGTCTGACAAGATACCCAAATCCGTGTATAGCGACACCTGACGATAACGACTAATCAAGGTAAGCATAAACACACAAAACCCTTCTGCCCACACACGATTGCCGCGCAATAGTCGAACGAATAGTGCCATCTGTTCATTGGCGGTCGTAGCATCATTTACACGGTTACGCAAGGTATCTAGCAGTTGTTTAAATAGCGCAACTTGCGGAAAATCACGCAGCGCATTGATTTCGTTTAAAATAGTAGTTAAACGCGCTTCTAAGGTTGGCATCACCTTTAATTGGTCTGCCATATCCGCCGCATCATAATGATGTTGGGCATTGGGTAACGTATCTTGATTATTAGGTTGCGATAAATTCGTCAAACTAACCTCGAAGTAAACAGAAAATTGAATCGTTTTTTTAAATAAGGTGCATTAAAAATATAAGAAAAAATACGAAAATAGATATCTTAAGATGAAAATTTAATCGACTCATCAAAAAAAATCCATCATTTATTTGCAACAAAAATCTTATGGGCTGAGGTTTTAAAGACAGTAAGGGATAAAATAACGCTACGTGTTACCGCATTTATGTATTCGAGAAAACAACCTGACTGATTATCCTAATTGATTATCTAGCCGCAGCGATTATACTATAGTTACTCTGTTGACTGATTTTTTTCTATGGCATCGACTATAACCTCTCAATCAAAAAGCACCAAACAACCCAATACCGAATCAACACCCAATGAGATAACCCAATACTACTATCCAGACCCCGTCAACCAACAGGTGATACAGCAGTGGCTGTTTATGGATTTACTGCCGTGGCAACAGCCAACTTGGCAGTATTTGACCACCCATATAGATGCCTTGCCGCACGCAATGTTGTTTGCAGGCAATGCAGGGACTGGTAAACGTGCTTTCGTGTATCGATTTGTCGCATGGGCATTGTGTGAGAATCAGCGGGTCAATGCACAAGGTGTCACAACTGCCTGTGGGCAATGCCAAAGTTGCCAGTGGCTGATTGCCAATACCCACCCCGATCTTTATCAAATTCCCACACCCACCGTGGCGCGTGACGCGTCGCCTAAATCTAAAGCAAACAATGCCCTTGTGGCGCAAGCCCCAACCCATCAGTCAGGTTATAGCATAAAGATTGACGAAATTCGGGAATTGCAGCCGTTTGTCACGCAATCGAGTGGCGGATTAAGAATCGTGGTTATTCACCAAGCGGATGCGATGACCCTAGCAGCCAGTAACGCGCTTCTTAAGACATTAGAAGAGCCTGCTGAAAATGTGTTGATGCTATTAATTAGCGATAGTCCTTCGCAGCTACTGCCAACCATTCGCTCTCGGCTACAGTCATTTTCGGTGAGTCATGTGACCCCCGATCAGTCAATGCAAGCGATGCAGCAGTTATTGCCAAATACCGATACTGCGACGCTACAACAAGTGAGTGAATTGTCTGGTTATGCGCCTTTTTTGGCACTGCAAATGTTAAACAGCGAATGGTATCAACACCGCCAAACTTGGATAAACAGCTTTCAAGCGGTTCGTAGCGGGCAACGTACGCCTGTACAAGCCAGCAACTATTGGCAAAGAACGCTGACATTGACCGACTTTTTATACTTGTCGCAAGCTTTGTTAGTACCATTGGGGCAATTTGCCGTCGGTATCTCAGCGTCCGCCAATGACTTGGATTTTGGCAAGCTGCAGCCACCACCGACATTAAAGCAAATTAGCCAGTTACAACGGGTTATCGATCAAATCTGGCAAGATAGACAGCAACATATCCAAGATAAGTTATGCTATGATAAAATTTTTAGCACCATGCTTGATTGCTAATTTACTCAATTACCCAATATTACCCAATTATCTATATTATTTATCATTCACCATACGTTGGTAACCCCATGCGTTAGTAAAAGGAACAGTGATTATGGCAATGCCATCTCGTGGCGGTATCACCACCATTAACTATGATACGATCGAAAAATTGTATGCTAGCTATCTGCCTTTTATTGAAAACGGTGCGTTATTTATTCCTACTAACCAGCAGCAACAACTAGGCAGTCAAGCCTTTGTGGCAATCACCTTGCCAAATTCGAGTGAAAGAATGCCGCTGCATGGCAAAGTGGTGTGGGTCAACCATCGCGCACAGGCACAGCGCCCTGCAGGCTATGCGTTACAGCTTGGCAAAGACGAAGCAGGGTTACGTATCAAAAACGAAGTTGACCGCCTTCTAGCGGGTCATATCAGCTCCGATAAACCCACCTTCACGCTATAAATTCTGGAAATTCTAGAAACTGCGGCAGTTTTAGCAGGTGATTGTTAAAGGCCAGCGATTGCTAAAGGTGAGCTTATGCTTAATCCTGTAAGTCGCTAGCTTTTTTTCTTCTATCGCTCAATGGTTAATCATCACTCTGCGTCTTGATGCCTTTCTCATGTTTAGTCCCTTTTTTGCGTATTTTTCTATTGGTAGAAAATGAAATGCAATTTAGTCAATCCTTGTGTCAAATTACTTGTATAAAATAGCTTTCAGGCGTAAAATATACGACTATTTTTGCTTTGTTCCTAAGAATGGCATGTCACAATCGTTAACGCAACCGTCTTCTGATCTAACCGCAAGCTTGCCCGTAATCACCGTTGATGGCTCAAGTGGTGCAGGTAAAGGTACATTGACGGCAAGACTGGCAAAGCTGCTGGATTATCAAATTTTGGATTCAGGGGCGCTGTATCGGATTGTGGGGCTTGCAGCCCACCAAGCGGGTTTGTTAACGAACAGCATTGATGAAACTGCGCTAGCTGATTTAACCCAATCGTTGAAAATTGAGTTTGCAGCCGCAAAAGCGGGTTCTGAGCATGTGACAGTGCTCGTGAATGCCAACGATGTGAGCGAAGTGATTCGCACCGAAGAAGTGGGTAACTTTGCGTCAAAAGTCGCGGTATTCCCGAAGGTGCGTCAAGCGTTATTGGATTTACAAAAAAATATGGCAACGTCGCAAGGCAACCCAAAAAAGGGTTTGATTGCAGACGGGCGTGATATGGGAACAGTGGTTTTTCCCGATGCGCCGCTGAAAGTTTATTTGGTCGCATCCTCTGAGGCACGAGCCGAGCGCCGTGTCAGTCAGTTAACCCATGCTGGCAAACAGGCAGATTTTGACGAAATTTTGGCACAAATTATTGCGCGTGATGAGCGTGATAGTACACGCAGTGCCTCACCGGCTAAACCTGCCGATGATGCGATAGTGATTGATAGCTCAGCCATCGATGCTGAGCAAGTGTTTAACCAAGTTTGGCAGCTATGCCTTGAACGTGGTTTGACAATTAACTAGCTGTTTTTAAAAATTTTATCGATTTTTTATAAGCACTAAAACCAGCCTTATGTTTATAAAAAATCTTAATTTGAACCGTACTGTGCTGGACAGGCTACGGCTATACAAAGGTAAATTTTATGATGGAATCATTTGCTGAACTGTTTGAAGCAAGCCAAGTACTTGACGTAGAACGCGGTGCAGTTATCGCAGGTACCGTAGTTGCGATTGATAGCGACTGGATTACCGTAGATACGGGTCTAAAATCAGAAGGTATCGTTGCGCGTTCAGAATTCTTGAATGAACAAGGCGAGCTTGAAGTAGCAGTTGGCGACCAAGTTCAAGTCGTTGTAGATGCGGTTGACAATGGCATGGGTCAAACCCTATTGTCACGTGAAAAAGCAAAACGTGCTGAAACTTGGAACGTACTTGAAAAACTTTACGAAAATAATGAGATCGTAACCGGTCTTATCTCTGGTAAAGTTAAAGGTGGTTTCACGGTTGATATCGGCTCAGTACGTGCGTTCTTACCAGGTTCATTGGTGGACACTCGCCCAGTACGCGACACTGCGCACTTAGAAGGCAAAGAGCTAGAATTTAAAGTCATCAAACTGGATCAAAAACGCAACAACGTCGTTGTTAGCCGCCGCGCTGTGATGGAATCTGAAAACTCAGCAGAGCGCGAAGCACTACTATCTAACCTTGAAGAAGGTCAAGAAGTGGTCGGCGTGGTGAAAAACTTGACTGATTACGGTGCATTCGTAGACCTAGGTGGTATCGATGGTCTATTACACATCACAGATATGGCATGGCGCCGTATCAAGCACCCATCAGAAGTGGTTGAAGTGGGTCAAGAATTAAAAGTTAAAGTATTAAAATTTGACCGTGAACGTAACCGTGTCAGCTTAGGTCTAAAACAATTAGGCACTGACCCATGGCAAGACGTTCTTAACAACTATCCAAAAGGTACCAACGTTAAAGCACGCGTTACTAACCTGACTGATTATGGTTGTTTTGCTGAAATCGCTGATGGTATCGAAGGCTTGGTACACGTTTCTGAAATGGATCATACCAATAAAAACATCCATCCTTCAAAAGTGGTACAAATCGGTGACGAGATCATGGTTCAAATCCTTGATATCGATGAAGACCGTCGTCGTATCAGCCTAGGTATCAAACAAACCATGCCAAACCCATGGGAAGAGTTTGATAAGAACCACCAAAAAGGCGACAAAGTATCTGGTACTATCAAATCAATCACTGACTTCGGTATCTTTATCGGTCTAGAAGGTGGTATTGATGGTTTAGTTCACTTATCAGACCTTTCTTGGACTGAAAGTGGTGAAGAAGCGATTCGTAACTACAATAAAGGTGATACCGTTGAAGCGGTCATCTTGTCTGTAGACGCAGAAGCTAACCGTATCAGCTTAGGTATCAAACAACTGAACAGCGACCCATTCAATGAATACCTAGTATCAAATGATCGTGGTGCGGTAGTAAAAGGTGTAGTGACTGACGTTGATGCCAAAGGCGCTAAAGTAAAACTGGCTGATGATGTAGAAGGCTACTTACGTGCTTCAGAAATCCAACAAGACAAAGTAGATGATGCAACTACTGTACTGAATGTGGGTGATGAAGTTGAAGCGAAAATTGTCAGCGTTGACCGCAAAACTCGCGGTATCAACCTATCAGTTCGTGCAAAAGACGAAGCAGAGCAACGTGATGCTATCAAAGCATTAAGTTCAAATGCAGCAGCTGATACCCAACCAAAAACCATTGGTGACTTAATCAAAGAGCAACAACAAAACCAATAATCGGTTTTGTGAGTGATAAAAAAAGCGGCTAACTTAGTCGCTTTTTTTATTTTCACCTTTTAGGTAATAAAATGGAATATTTAGTCTAAAAAAAGCCGCCGAATTTAAGGTGGTTTTGTTATAATATGCGAAGAAAAGTAATGAAATGTAATTTTTCATTATTAGAATTGTTAATAGATTGTTGGATGAAATTGGACTTTAACGAAGTTTTTAAAACAATCATTCTGTAATTTAGACTATGACAGTTACGTTTAGCGTGTTAGGGGTAGTATGGAAAAAGTGTTAAACAAATCTGATTTGATCACTAGATTATCAAGTGAATGTGAGAATATACCAGAAAAAACCATTGAGGATGCCACCAAGCAAATCATTGATTTGATGGTCGATACCTTATCTCAAAACGGACGTGTCGAAGTACGCGGTTTTGGTAGTTTTAGTTTGCATCATCGTGAGCCACGTGTGGCGCGCAACCCTAAAACAGGCGAGAAAGTTACCGTAAAAGCAACAGCGATACCCCATTTTAAACCTGGCAAAGCATTGCGAGAGGCAGTCAATCATCATCGTTAGTTGCGGTTTTTGAGTCATTTAACGTTATTGAACTAGCGATATGGTTTAATATATGATTGATCAAAAAAGAGTGGACAAAAAATCCACTCTTTTTTTTGAATTATCTGTAATAATAGTGGCATTCAAAAACGTAGATTAATTAAAATAACCAAGAAGAAAAATATGCGTTATCTGTTAGCGATTTTGTTGTTCGTGGTCGTTGGTTATTCATTGATGTTGGTATTGGTGAATAACAACCAAGTCGAAGTAAATTTACTGTTTAGCCAAGTGCCACAAATGAGTTTGGGGTTACTGCTGATTATTAGCATCGTTTTAGGGGTCATTGCGGGACTGTTGATGGGGTTGATTTTGTTTCGTGTGTTACAGATGAAGCTGGAAAATCAGCGCTTATCTAAAGAGCTAAAGCAAACCCAAGAAAAATTGATGCAAACGCAGCATAATTATGAACAGCATTTAGCGCAAACTAGCAATGCAACGATTGCACCTACCGCATCCAACCCTAATTTACCACCCGTACGATAAGCAATGCATGCTATCGAATTGAAAAAACGAGTCAGTTTGTTATGAATCAAGTGGCAGTACCGCAAGCAACATCACTCATCAAATCAGCCATTAAGTCACCCATTATTGTGGCATTGGATAACATGGATCACCATCAAGCATTAAGCTTGGCAGATAAATTGGATCCTACATTGTGCCGGGTGAAAGTTGGCAAAGAGCT
Source organism: Moraxella sp. CTOTU48268 (assembly GCF_032069585.1). Lineage (NCBI taxonomy): Bacteria > Pseudomonadati > Pseudomonadota > Gammaproteobacteria > Moraxellales > Moraxellaceae > Moraxella > Moraxella sp. CTOTU48268. The sequence continues at coordinate 42,243 of NZ_DAMALV010000010.1, read as the reverse complement.
ATTTACCAAATATGGTAATAGCTTAGTGACATCCTTACATCAGCGTGATTTTGAGGTGTTTTTGGATTTAAAATTTCATGATATTCCCAATACCACTGCGCAGGCGGTATTAGCGGCGGCTGATTTGGGGGTGTGGATGGTCAATGTGCATGCCAGTGCGGGGCGTACCGCCATGCAAACGGTGAAAGCGCGTTTATCGGCGCAACACTACCAAACCTTAGTGATTGCGGTGACGGTGCTGACCTCTATGTCACAGCAAGATTTGGCTGAGGTGGGCATCACCGGCTCGGTAGAAAATCATGTCAAGCGACTAGCATTATTGACGCAGCAATCTGGACTTGATGGGGTGGTTTGCTCTGCACAAGAAGCCACTATGCTTAAACAGCTTTGCGGCAAGGATTTTCTGTTAGTCACGCCAGGTATTAGACTACCAGAAGACGCCAGTAATGACCAAACACGCATTTGCACGCCCAAAGATGCCATAGCAAATGGATCTGATTATTTAGTCATTGGGCGGTCAATTACGGCGGCAGCGGATCCCACCGCAAAACTTCACTATATCTTGGATACGTTAAAATAATTAATTTCGAGTCATGTATGTCAGTACGTTTTCAAGTGTTAAGTGATTTACATATTGATAGCTATGCAAGAAGGGATTTGCCCATTGGTGAAATCCCTTACACAAATGCCGATGCTATTTTAGTAGCGGGCGACACATCTAATGGGCTTTTGGGCATCGAATGGCTCATCGGTGAATCAAAGCGACTTGAGAAACCAATTTTTGTGATTGTCGGCAATCATGAGTATTTTGGTCATAATATTCTTGAGTTAGATGCCCAAATAAAGGCTTTGACGCAAGATACGCAAGTACATTTTTTACAATGCGCGAGCTTTGAATTTATGGGTGTCAGAATCATTGGTACAACGCTTTGGACGGATTATCAATATCAACCACAAGATAATACGTTAGAGATTGCTCAGCAGTTTATGCGCGATTATCGCGAGATTTATTATGATAACCGACTGTTAACGCCCCAAGATACTGTAGCTATTCATCAGCGGCAGCGGGCATGGTTGCAAAATGCCTTAAAACAAAGCCAAAAAGATGGTATGCCCAACGTGGTCATGACACATCACAGCATCAGCCCATTATCTATCGCGCCAAAATATGCCAATTTTCCCAGTAATGCGGGATTTGTCGTTGATTTGAGCGAATGGTTACAGAGCGATTTTGCGCCTGATATTTGGCTACATGGACATACCCATGAAGCCTTTGATTATCAGCAAGGTTATACACGTGTTATTGTCAATCCCAGAGCCTACCCCAATGAAATCAGTAGTACGGGGATAGTTTTTGACTGGCATAAAGTCATTGAAGTCATGGTATGATTGGCAAGTTTCCCCCAGTAAAATCCCATTTAATCGCTTAAATTTTTTGACCTCATCAATTTATAGTATCAATTTATGGTGCAAAGATAAAAAGATATAAGGAATGCGTATTTAAATGTCTAATTCAATCAACACCATGCCTGCTCATTTACCGCCCAGTATGATTGACTCGGTCAAGCTACTGCCGAAAAATGAGCGACTAATACTATTTACCCGCCATTCATTGCGCGAAATGTCAGATAAAAATGGCTTTGCCAGTTATGCATTACCACTAACACCAAAAGGCAGAGTGTTGGCAGAGTCTTGGGGGCGTTGGTTGGCCGCCAACTTAGATTACTCGATGGATGTAGACAGCATCAGTAGCCCGATACAACGTTGTATTGATACCGCAATTTTAATGCAAGCAGGGGCTGGCATCTCAAGGAATGTGTCGCACCAATCGCTGTTGGTAGAGCCAGGTAGTTTGGTCGTTGACCATGAAGAAGTGAGTAAGGTATTCAAACAAATTGGTGCGCTCAATTTTATCAATCGTTTTTTGGCGGGCGACATGGCAGGGATTAAAGCGCCACATAAAGGCGGTTTGGATTTATTAGCACTTTTATTTCAGCATCAGCCAAAGCACGGACATTTATTACTGGCGGTTAGTCATGATACGCTATTGTCAGCGTTTTTAGCGGTGATGATGGGCGTGGGTGAAATTAGCTGGGATGACTGGCCAAAAATGATGGAAGGGGTATTTTTGTGGTTTGATGATAAACCCTTTAGTGAGGCGAAAGTACATTTTATTTGGCGCGGGCAGTGCTATGAACGCCGGTTGATTGAATTGTTAGACCCATTTTCACCCTCTTATCCGTTAGAAGACTAATCGATAACCAACAAAACCACAAAAATAAAGGTAGGAATTTATCCTACCTTTTTTGACACAGTCAACCTTTAAACATGTTTATGTTTTAATCAAACATGTTTACCTTTTAAATGATTAACCAAATTTTCAATTTGCTGCGCATGATTGCGAAGTTTATCCTCAATGCCACTAAACTGGTCTTTTAGCTTCTCATCGACTTCATGAATACGCTGGGCAAACTCATTTTTTTTCATCTCAATGGCTTGCGTTTTTAATGCTTGCCATTCTGCAATCGTTTGTTTGAAGGCTTGTTGTTCACTGTTTAAACGATCTTTTATCGCTTGAAAATCGCTGGTTAAATTCCCTGAAAAAGTCGCAACTTTTTTCTCAGCACGTTTGAATGCCATTTCTGTTTGCGCATGCTGAATGGTGACGTCTGGGACACGTTTTAAATCCCAAGTCAATCCGATTTTTGACAAGCCATAAATAATCCATTTACTAGGATCATATTGCCACCATTTTACCCCATTGCGATAGTCGTATTGGAAAAAGTGGTGGTAGTTATGATAGCCTTCGCCCCAAGTGAAAATCGCCAAAATCGGATTATCACGCGCGGTATTGGTGTCGGTATAAGGACGGGTACCAAACATATGGCAAAGCGAATTGATAAAGAAAGTAAAATGATGGCTTAACACCAAGCGCAATAGCCCTGCAAGCACTAGGGTGCCTGCAACATCACCCACCATCCAACCAAACAGCGCTGGCAACCCAATATTGGCTAATAAAATCCACAGGGCATAATATTTATCTTGCGCCACTAACACAGGATCAGCTTTTAAATCTGGGATATTTTTGTAGTCATAGTTGCCGCTTGGGTAGTTTTTGAGCATCCAACCGATATGTGAGAACCAAAAGCCACGTTTGACAGAGTAGGGGTCTTGATAGATATCATCGACGTGGCGGTGGTGCAAACGGTGTCCTGCACACCAGTCAAATACTGAGCCCTGAACAGCTAAGGTGCCGCCAATCAGAAAGAACCATTTGACAATCGGATGCGCTTGGTAAGTACGATGTGACCATAAACGGTGATAACCGACGGTAATACTTAACCCATTCCAAGCCATAAAGAATGCGAAAATTGCCCAAACTTGCCAACTGACGCTATGTGTCCACAAGTAATAAGGTACAATCAATAAAGCCGCCAAAGGCGTGCTAATTAAGACAAACGCAGGGATCCAATTGATGGGCGCGTTTTCAAAAGATTGAGGTTGTGCCATAGAGATAAATGTCCTGAGGATGATCAAAATACGACATGTATTTTTTTAATCATTGACGCTATATTGTACTGAAAAAATGGAAAAAAGTGAACACATATACACTCAAGTTGCCAACAATTTTTGCTAAAGTGATATCGATAAACTTACTGTAATATGAATGCTTTAGCCAAAAAATTCAATTAAAAATTTTAGCTACAAAGATATTTTAGACGGACGGTAAAGTTTTGGTTTGACAAATCATCCGAAAGCAAGTTTGCCCCTCACTTCGTACATATTCTAGATTGGCATAATTGGCCTGGCAGAAGGCCTGCGACAAATAAAGCCCCAGACCCGTGCCCTGACTATCGGTGGTAAAAAACGGATTAAATAAATACTGAATATTTTCTTTGGCAACGCCGTGACCTGTGTCTATCACATCGATATGGATAGATTTGCCAAACTCATACACTTCAAGGGTGACAAAGCCGTGGGGCTCGGTTTTGCTACTAAAACGCAGCCCGTTATTGATGAGGTTTACCAAAATCTGTGCTAGCTGATAGTTATCAAACATAAAGCCTTTATCCGTACGGCAGTGCAGAAAAATATCATGGCCGCTAAAGTTTTCTTGTATAAAATCGTTTAGCCAAGTTTTGGGTTCAATATAAACAAAATTAGGGCGCTGCTGACGAGATAATTTCAGCACATCTTCGATGATTTTATTGACCCGAATGGTTTGGTGATAAATCATCTCATATAGCAGGATATTATCACCCGATAAGCCACTGTCAGCCTCATTAACTTCCTCCATTAATAATTGACTGGCTTGGCTAATGGTTGCCAGCGGGTTACGAATCTCATGGGCAATACTGGCGGATAATTGCCCCAGCGACGCAAGTTTTAACTGCTGCGCGCGGCTAAACTCATCACGTAAATCTTCAATAAAAATAATGGCATATTGCTGTCTTAATTGGGTGATACGAAGTCGCAAGTCATTAAAGCTTTGGTGATTGGGCTCAATGCCAACGGCCAAAGGTGTGCTAGCAGTCGCTGCGCCGAGCCGCACTATTAAAGTTTCTTCAGGCTCTTGGATGATGGGTGCAAGTCTTGCGGCTAATAAGGGGGAAATGTCTAGTAAATTAAAATTATCAAGGGCCTTGGGCAGATGTAGTTGTTCGAGTGCGGTATCATTGGCGATAAAAATTTCTAAATCGTGGGATAATACCACCACCCCTTGGTCAATGATTTGCACGATTTTATTGTTGATGGCATTTAGCGCATTGACTTCATTGACTTGGCGCTCAGAGAGCAGCTCAATTTGTTTAAGCCGTTTGGATAACGTATAACTTAAATAAGCCACTCCGATAAAGCTAATCGCCATCGAAGCCACGTTATTAACCAGCGCGTAGTTCACATCGTTTTTTAGGGTTTGATAAAACTGCTGATAAATAACCAGCGTGATGGCAAAAATAGTGAGCAAAATAGCTTGGTTGGAGCGCACCAACATAAAGGCCGCCGCAACTTGCACCAAAAACAGCAAAATCACTTGTAAATCATTACCACCGCTAAAATACAACATGGTAGTGAGTACCAGCGCATCGACAGTTAGCCCGACCATCAACAGCGGATTTTTGGGATAAAAATAATACAAAATAAATAAAGCAATACTAAACAAAAAATAGAAAAAAGTGGGAAAAAGATTAATCAATACCCAATAGTCATGCTGGGCATTTTTTAATGCCAACATAAAACTAAAGGAAAAAAAGATAGCAATAATAATACGGTAACCATTGTAGACGTTACCGATTTTTTTGGTTCTAGCTTGGGTGCTTGGCTTGTCAAATAGCGATGAAAACGCAGGATTGGTAATCATGGTTTAGGGTTGAACTAAACCATGACGCATAGCCAAATGGGTAAGTTTGACATCACTGTCGATATTAAGCTTTTCAAAAATACGATAGCGGTAGGTATTGACTGTTTTGACACTCACAAACAACTGATCGGCGATTTGCTGTGGACTTTTACAATTGACCACCATCATCGCCACCTGCATTTCTCGCTCACTTAGCGCATCAAATGGCGACTCTGAATTGTCAGTGAATAAAATATCAGCAAGCTGCTCGGCAACATCGGCACTAAAATAACGCCCGCCTTGGTGGACTTTTTTGATGCCTTTAATCATCTCATCAAGCGGTGTCCCTTTGGTGATATAGCCACTCACCCCCGCTTTGATGAGCATGGATGGGTAGGGCTGCTGAACCAAAGAGCTGACCGCCAAAATCTTGGTGTTTTTATCGGTTTGCAGCAAGCGCTTGGTGACTTCTAACCCACCAATGGTAGGCATATTGACATCAAGTAACACCACATCGGGTTTTAATTGTTTGGTTTTGATAATCGCGGTTTCACCATCGGCAGCCTCACCAATCACATCAATATCAGGGCTATCTGACAACATCCGTACGATACCCATTCGGACTAAATCATGATCGTCAACGACCAATACTCTAATCATCATTTTTTATCTCCACCGTGCTTATCTTTATGCCAACAAAATTTTGTATCAATAACACTTTATATTAACAAGACTTTATATCAACAAAAATTTATATAAAAAAGAGTCAGCTAAAAAAACTCATTTTTCAACAATAACTGTCTATCCCCAAGTTTTTATATTAGCACAGTTAGCGATTTAAGACGTGAGTTACTGTCTTAAATGTGACGAGATTTTTTGTTCATGTTATGGGTAAATTTAGGTAGGCAAATTTGCGCATATGACGAAAATTCGCTTAACTTGCCCAATAGCTTTATAATAGTCAGCATTGAAACCTTTATTACTGCTAAAAAAATGCGAATCCCATTATGAGAATTAGAAAGCTGTTTAAATTTGAAAATGCCCATATCGTGCGCAATTGTAGCTCCGATCGCTGCAAGTACTCGATTCATGGGCATAGTTACCAAATCGAGCTGATTTTAGAAGCGCAGCGCCTCGATCACGGGCAAATGGTGTACGATTTTGGGCTGTTAAAATCATCGATTAAAGACATCATTGATAGTTTTGATCATGCTATTTGTTTTTGGGATAAAGATGACCCTGACTATATTGACGCCTGCAAAAAATTTAGCGCGCGCTGGATTAGTTTGCCCGTTTCGCCCTCGGCAGAGCAGTTTAGCCGCGTGGTGTTTTTTTGGGCAAGAGAAATCTTAAAACAAACCCAAATGCAAAACGGTGAAACCGATGTCAAAGTGTATTCCGTCATCGCCCACGAAACAGCGACAGGCTATGCACAGTGCTTTGAAGACGATGTCGATAACGCCCAAATGGGCGCGTTGACGCTGGGTGATTTTGAATTTAGCGAGCAAGTAAAAGCCGAATGGCATGACCCAAAAATGTATGACAAATTAAAAAAAGGCGAAAAATTTGTCAATCCGACAGTGGTGTTACAAGTTGACTAAGCTGTTGGTATCTGACGGGGTTGTTGTAACGATTTTTGATTTAGGACAAACATGGGGCAAGCTGGGAAAATCGACATGAATAAAACTATCCTCCTAAAATCCGAAACCGACACCCAAGCCTTAGCTAAAGAGCTTGCCGAAATGAATTTAACCGGTAGCGTTTGGCTGTCGGGTGATTTGGGTGCGGGAAAGACCACGCTTACCCGTTACTGGCTACAGGCAATGGGGCATACAGGCGCGGTAAAAAGTCCGACTTTTACCCTGGTTGAACCTTATCGTATCACGCAAGACGATGGTACAATTAAGCCGGTTTACCATGCCGATTTATACCGCCTCAATGATCCTGAAGAATTGGAATTTATCGGTTTTTATGAATATCAAGATGAGCCAAATAGTTTGGTGATTATTGAATGGGCGAGTCGTGCAGCAGGCTATCTGACGCCGCCCAATGCCACCCTTGATATCAAACGCCTAGATGACGAACAACGAGAAGTGACGATAAGTTTTGCCTGACAACCGTATTCATAAATTATCCCCACTGCTTATCAACCAAATCGCCGCTGGCGAGGTAGTGACGCGCCCTGCTTCTGTGGTCAAAGAACTGATTGAAAATGCTATTGATGCCAACGCTACTCATATTCGAATCGATATCGAACAAGGCGGTCTTGGGTTGATTCAAATTAGTGACAACGGCATGGGAATTCATCCTGATGACATGACGCTTGCAGTCACTCGCCACGCCACCAGTAAAATTGCTAATGTCAGCGAGTTGGTTGGTATTCTTAGTTTAGGCTTTCGCGGCGAGGCACTAGCGAGCATTGCGGCGATATCGCATCTGACATTAACCAGTAGTCACAATGACAGCGGTATAGGGCAGCAGCTGAGCGTGAGCGGTAGTGAGGTAAGCCAAGCTACTATTCGTCCTATCGTAAAACATCGCGGCACGTGTGTTAGCGTTCGCGATTTGTACTTCAATGTGCCAGGAAGACGCTCGCACCTAAAAAGTATCGCCACAGAATTTGCGCATATTGAACAAGTCGTGCAGCGATTAGCGATTAGTTTTGCTGATGTGGAGATTGAATTATATCATCAAGACAAGCTGCGTTTTAGCTTAACGCAGTCAGCCCAAGCCCCTCACCAAAATTTAGAGGGTGCTGCATTGCCTTTTTTGCCCGCGTTTAGTTTGGCGCGGCTTGAACAAGCGTTAAATTTGCCATTAGCTGAGATTGCACAGCCATTTTATTTATCGCTGCAAGGTTTACAAGCACAGGCAGAGGATTTAAGGGCCCAAGTCACTGGCTGGTTTTTTATCGCGCATAAAAATAATCTGCCAAAACTGATTTATATCAATCATCGTTTGGTCAGTGATTTGGCGATTAGTCAGGCCATACAAAAAGTGGGTCGCAAGCTAGGGATTGGCATCGATAATTCGCTACAAATGGGCTATGCGTTGTCTTTTGAGCTGCCTGCCGAGTGGATAAATGTCAATATTCACCCGAGTAAACAACAAGTCAAAATCCAGCCATTGACCAATATATTAGCTTGGTTGTCTCAGCATATGCTAGAGCAATTGCAGCCTAAAATGACGGCGTTAAACACCCTGCAACGGCAAGCTTGCGTGACAAATACTGATGACAGTAACGTCAATAAATTTCAAAAATTGCCTGCAGGTAAAGCTACGTCCATTCAGTATATAAAGACCGGTGAGATAAAGACGGGTGAGAAACCCAACGCCACCCATGAGCTAACCCATGTTGCCGAAA
>NZ_DAMALV010000010.1:29358-33441 GCF_032069585.1 Moraxella sp. CTOTU48268 | reverse complement strand
ATAAAGACGGGTGAGAAACCCAACGCCACCCATGAGCTAACCCATGTTGCCGAAAATCAGTCGATTTATCAGGTGGCAAGAAAGGGTGCTGTTGATAGGTTAACGGATAGCGACGCGATACAGCTAGTAACCTTATTTGAAAACAAGCATGAATTTGAAAGACAGCATCAATGTGAAAACCAGCATCAAACTTTTGCTTTAATTTTTTGGCAAGGATATTTTTATCTGATTGATTTACAATATCATCATATAGACAGTGATGATAAAGCCTATGTTCAATCTTATTTGAATCAAGCTGATTTTACCCACATTGCCGATAATGCCATTCGAGTCAGTGAAGCTGACATGCTACAATGGCTGCTGTCGCAGTCGCATTTACCTAATCCCTAGTTACCTCCCTATTCACCTTAACAATCCCTAGAATAAGCTATGATAACAGCCGATAAACAAGACGTGATTTGCCTTATAGCACCTACTGCCAGTGGTAAAACAGCGTTGGCTTATGAACTTTACGAAACAGGCAAATATCGTCTTATTTCGGTAGATTCTGCCTTGATTTATCGGGATATGAATATCGGTACCGCCAAACCGACACGTGAAGAATTGGTACACTATCCACATGCCCTCGTTGACATCATCAGTCCTGAGCAAAGCTACAGCGTTGCCCAGTTTGTAAGCGATGTGGACTATCATATCAATCTTGCTCATCAGCAAAATAAAACCCCTGTGCTGGTGGGTGGAACCATGATGTACTATATGGCACTGATTCAAGGTATTAATGATATCCCAGCAACCTTGCCTGAGATTCGCCAACAAGTCACCCAATTGATTGCCGAGCAGGGGATTGAACAGCTACATGCTTATTTAACCCAGGTAGATCCTATCCTTGCTAAGCAACTCAAAACCACAGACACCCAAAGAATTGGCAGAGCGGTGGAAATCTATCTGCAAACAGGTAAGCCATTAAGTGCTTGGCAGAATCAGCCCGCTAGGGCATTGGCTGATAACCCACATCAGCATTGGCAAATTTTAGCTGTGATGCCAGATCGCGATTGGTTACACAAGCGTATCGCACTTCGGTTAGATATCATGTGGCAACAAGGTTTTTTGCAGGAAGTGATTGTCCTGCGACAACAATATCACCTCAGGGCTGATCTGCCATCCATGCGCTGCGTTGGCTACCGGCAAGCTTGGGATTTTTTAGAAAAAATACAAAATACAACATTGTTTACATATGATAATAATGAAGAAAATTTTCATGATGATGTGGCGCGTTTTTTACTAAACACGCACAGCTCCCCAATTCAAGATTATAGACAAACTATGCAAAATGAGGCATTATATGCTACAAGACAGTTAGCAAAACGCCAATATACATGGATGCGTAAGCTGGTTAGCACACAACAATTGGTTGAGCGTTTTGATATCAGACCCTTGGCAACTATTGATCAAGCAAGAAATTTGCTAATAAAAACAAGTTAACAGCAGTGACATGCTTGGGTGATACTATTTGAGTGCTTATCTAATATGGTGATTCGACAATCCATATTAAGCTAATAAGGTATAATTAAAAATTCGTTTAAAAATATAATAATTTAACCAACTTTCTGTTTATTTCTGGGAGAAACCTATGTCAAAAGGTCAAACACTACAAGACCCTTTCTTAAACTCTTTACGTAAAGACCGTATTCCAGTGTCTATTTTTTTAGTCAATGGCATCAAACTTCAAGGTCAAATCGAATCTTTCGATCAATATGTGGTATTACTCAAAAACACCGTCAGTCAAATGGTCTACAAACACGCCATTTCAACGGTAGTACCTGCCCGTAATCCCCGTTCAGCCACGCCCATGCCAGGGGCAAGTGGATACGGCCAATCTAGCCAACTGGGCTTTGGTCAAACAGGCGGTTTTGAACCACAGGGCTATGGCGCAAATCGCACAGGGTTTGCTAATCGTGGTGGTTTTGGCGATCGCGGTTTTGATAGCGGCGGTTATGACAATGACCCACGTGGCTATTCGCACGAGCGTACAGGGTTTGCCCAAGCACCGTATGATCGCAGTGGTTTTACCGACCGTGGTTTTGATAGCGGCTATGACACTATGAATTTTGAGCCTGCCAAAGATGATACTAATTTTGACGATGATGCCAACGGCAATGGCGAAGACAAGTATTAACTTTTAAATTCCAAACATGATATTACGTGGCGAACCCTATCAGTGTTCGCCATTTTTTATAGCTTTTATAGCTCGTCTTTTATAGTTTATTTGGGGCTGATTTAGCAATGCGTGGATTGTTAATATAAACTCGATGAAATGTTGTCAAAATATGTATTTTCGGACTTATCCCGTGAATATTGGCTTAAATTGCGCTATGATACAGTTTGAAAAAGTTTAAATTTTAGCTTTTAAGGTTGCTGATGGCTGAGCGATTAAGCGCACAAAAAGTGATTTTGAAAAATTAGTGAGGAATTATCTTGGATGCATCGGTTGATTATTTAAAGCATGCCAAAGACGCTATCAAAACGGAACAACATGCTTTAGATTTGCTGATTGAACAGCTAGATGAACGATTTGTGACCGCTTGCCATTTGATCGAAAACTGTCAGGGGCGTGTGGTGGTGACAGGCATGGGTAAGTCAGGGCTTATTGGTCGCAAAATTGCGGCGACCTTTGCCTCAACGGGAACGCCGTCTTTTTTTATGCATCCTGGTGAAGCAGGTCATGGCGACCTAGGCATGTTGGTCAAAGGCGATGTGTTAATTGGCATCTCGAACTCAGGTGAGTCAGATGAAATCCGTACGTTATTGCCTGTGGTAAAAAAACTGGGCATTCCGCTCATTAGTATCAGCCGTGACAAACGCGGTATTTTACCAAGATCTGCCGATGTGGCGTTGACTTTAGGGGCGTCTGAAGAAGCTTGTCCCCTTGGATTGGCACCGACATCAAGTACCACAGCTACCTTGGCGCTAGGAGATGCGCTAGCGGTGGCATTGGTGCATAGTAAGCATTTTACCTCAGAAGATTTTGCTTTATCACACCCTGCAGGGGCATTGGGTCGCAAATTATTAACCCAAGTAAAAGACTTAATGCATGTGAATAACCTGCCAACCATTGATGAGCATTCGACGCTTAACGAAGCCTTGTTTAGTATGACGGGTGGCAGACTGGGGATGACGGTAATTACCAATGCAAACAATCAAGTCGTGGGTGTATTCACCGATGGCGACTTGCGCCGTGGCTTAGCGCGCCAGTTGGGACTTGATACGCCGATTAGTCAGGTGATGTCAACCAATCCAAAGTCCGTCAATCCTGATGTGCGTGCGTCTGATGCGCTGACATTAATGAATGAACAAAAGATAAATCAGCTATTAATCATTAATGATGATAAGACTTTAGCGGGTATTTTGACCTTGCATGAGCTACTGCATGCGGGTGTGAATTAATAGGCTTAAATTAACTAGGCTTACAATAATAAGGATAAGGATAAGGTCATGCAAAGTCTGCTCACTAAAGCAAAAAACGTTAAACTATTGGTCATGGATGTGGATGGTGTGCTGTCTGATGGAAAAATTATCTATGACGCCAATACGGTTGAAACCAAAGGCTTTAATGTTCAAGATGGCTTTGGTATTCAGCGTATTCACCAAGCAGGGATTCAAACTGCCATTATAACGGGTCGTACTAGCGACATTGTCACACATCGCGCCAAAGAATTAAAAATCACCCATCTCGTGCAAGGGCGGGAAGACAAATTGACGGCGCTCAATGAATTGTTAGCTAATATTGGTATCTCGCTAGCAGAGTGTGCTTATATCGGTGATGATTGGCCAGATATCAAAGCCTTACAATCGGTCGGATTTGCTGTAGCCGTGGCAAATGCCAATGGTGAGGTTATCAAACGTGTGGATATGGTTACCACACGCTCAGGCGGACAAGGGGCTGTTCGTGAGTTATGTGATTTGATTTTAAAAGCAACGGGTCATTACGATGATATTTTGGCTAGTTATGTGATTTAGGTCATATAACTTGATTTAAGGGATTTATGCTAAGGGATTTGTTCTAAGTGATTTTTTTTGAAAGTG
>NZ_DAMALV010000010.1:0-29258 GCF_032069585.1 Moraxella sp. CTOTU48268 | reverse complement strand
AAGTGATTTATTTTAAGTGATTTATTTTAAGTGATTTGCGTATGCGGTTTAGTGTGGTAACGTCCATTTTTATCAAATTTTTTGGCAATGTTAGGTGGCAATCGTGTCAACAAAAACGCTATTTATTTTAGGCTTATTATTTATTATCGTATCGGCCTATTTTTATGCGCAAAACGATGCTCGCTTGACCCAAGTATCCCTCAAACCGACCGATATTGATTACCAAGCAGAGCAAATTAAAGCGCTACAAACGACCGAAACAGGTAGTGTTGGCTATCAGTTAACAGCGGCGCAGGTAACCCATTACCAAAATGCCAATACCGCCGTGATGTCCAAGCCGCAGATTGTTATCCGTCCAAAAAATGAGCGTGAAGTAACTTTGGTGGCTGACCAAGCGCAGTTGGATGAAAATAAGCAGATTGCCAAACTGATAGGTAACGTGACCTTAACCAGCGTTCCGTTGCTCACCCAAAATACCAGTATGTCGAATTTGCCCGTTAAAATGATAGGTAAAAACTTTGTCGGTGATTTGGTCAATAATACAGTAATGACTAATGAACCGCTTACCTTTATCCATGGGAATAATCGGTTTGATGCCAAACAATTTAGTGGTGACTTGGCAACGGGTGATTACGGTTTTGGACAAGTGAGTGTGATGATTCAACCTGCACAGTAGCTAATCCTAGCATTTAGTACAGCAGCTACTGTTAAGACAGCAACTCAGTTGCGATGTTGATGGGATTTAAGTGACTATCAAAAATCTTTAACTTCGGTGCTAATTTAATCTATATTGTTGATTTTAAAATTTTTATATAAAAGGTTTAACATGATTGTGGTGAAGACTCGACAATTAATAATGGCTGGCGGTGTGTCAGTTGCTGGCGTCCTTGCGGCATCGAACGTGGCAAACGCCTTGCCATCAGACGCCAATGAGCCGATTCGGTTGTTGGCAGATAAAGCGACGTACAGTGAGCGTTCTGGGGTGACAAGCTATACAGGCAACGTTACCATTACCCAAGGCACGCTCAAAATGGCGGCGGATAATTTAACCGTCAATTTGACGCCGACTCGCGCCATCGAAAGTGCAGTCGCAACAGGGCGCCCTGCCACTATCCAACAAATTGTGACACAAGAGAAGGGCTTGGCGAAAGGTCAGGCGAATCGAATTGACTACAATGTCAAAACAGGGCTTGTCACCCTCACGGGTAATGCGCGCTTGACCCAAAATGGCGGTAGTTTTTCTGGCAATGTCATCCATTACAGTCTAAAAGTGGGTGATATTGAGGCAAAAGCAGGGAATAACCAACGAGTTGAATTGGTATTTCCACCACAAGCGAGCAACCGTGTGGGCGTTCGTAATCGCTAGTATTTTTTAACTTGCTTTCGCTTTGTTCATTGCCATTGTTTAGTTCTAGGATTTATTATGTCGCAACCGCAAGCCAACCAGACTCTAATCATGCAGCACCTTGCCAAACGCTATGGCAAGCGTTGGGTGGTTAAAGACGTGTCTTTTTCGGTAGAACAAGGACAAGTGGTTGGGTTACTCGGTCCAAATGGGGCGGGTAAGACCACCAGCTTTTATATGGTCGTTGGTCTGGTCAATATGGACAAAGGGCAAATACAGCTCGGTAATCGGGATTTGTCGGCATTGTCCATGCACGAGCGCGCCGCAGCAGGCATTGGCTACTTACCGCAGGAAGCGTCAATTTTTCGCAAATTAACCGTTGAAGAAAATATTTTATCGATTTTGCAGACTCGCACAGATTTGGATAAAGCGGGGCAGCAGCAGCAACTTGAGCAGCTGATTGGGGAATTTAATTTGGGTCATGTGCGCCACTCATTAGGGATGAGTGTGTCAGGCGGTGAGCGCAGACGCTGTGAGATTGCCCGCAGCCTTGCCTCAAATCCCAAGTTTATTTTGCTTGACGAGCCTTTTGCTGGGGTTGACCCGATTTCGGTAGGCGATATCAAAGAGGTGATTATCAAGCTCAAACAGCGCGGTATCGGCGTGTTGATTACTGATCACAACGTGCGTGAAACTTTGGCTATCTGTGAACATGCCTATATTGTCAGTGAAGGACAAATTATTGCGGCAGGTACACCAGAGCATATCTTAGACAATGAGTTGGTACGTAAGGTCTACTTGGGTGAAAACTTCATGGTCTAGCAAGCAGGGTTTAGTAAGATGGCTAGAAGCAAAACGTGATGACCACCAAAGCACGCATCTGGCAAGCGATGTTATTTGAGACAATCGCCATACTGCTATCATTAGGCTGGGTAAAATTACTCAGCTTTTTTGGCTTTACGGGTAGTGAATCGCAGCATAACGCAAGTATATTGGCGCTGCTGATTGGCATTTCACTCATCGCCATGATTTGGACATTTATTTATAACTTATTGTTTGATAAATTTTTTACCGGTGAAAAACTGGCTCGTCCGATATGGCTACGGGTACTGCATATAGTGGGTTTTGAAGGTGGCTTGTTGGGCTTTACCTTACCACTGGTCATGTGGGTGATGAATATTGGACTGTGGCAGGCGTTTATGCTCGATATTTCGTTAACCCTACTTATTTTGGTGTATGGGTTTATTTTTTACTGGATTTATGACCTTGTCGCCCATAAATATAGTCGCAAATAACTGTAATTTTGTATGTCAAAATTTGTGTGTCAAACATAGTTCGCTATCCCTAATTTCATTGCATTAATGTCATCGCATTAATTTCATTGCATGGTTTATCCCTCTCACTACCACCAATACGCTTTAATTTTCTTTATTCTTTAATTTTTCTTTATTTTTAAATTTTTCATTGCAAATTGGACTCTATGGCAAAATCAAAATCATCCTACGTGTGCCAACAATGTGGCGCAAACTTTGGTAAATGGTCGGGACAGTGTGCCGAATGTGGCGCATGGAATAGCCTTGTCGAAGCGCCGACGGTCAGCATGCCACATCATAAACCCGTCACCAAAAAAGCTAGCAACTACGCAGGCGAACAATCGAGCGTCATGCCACTTAATGCCGTGCCTATGTCACTCGATACTAGGCTACCAACGGGTGTTGGTGAGTTTGACCGAGTGTTAGGCGGCGGCTTAGTAGCAGGTTCTGTGGTGCTGATTGGGGGTGATCCCGGTATTGGCAAATCCACAATCTTGCTACAGACGGCGATTCACATGGCAGAAAATCAAAGTCTAGCCGGCAGTGCACTGTATATTACCGGTGAAGAATCGTTATCACAAGTGGCGATGCGGGCTAGTCGTTTGGGGCTACCCAATAACAACTTAAAAGTATTGGCAGAAACCAATGTTGAAATGATCTGCCAAGCTTTAACCCAAGAGCAACCAGCCGTCGCCATCATTGACTCAATTCAGACTTTGTTTACCGAAGCTATCCAATCCGCGCCAGGCGGTGTCAGTCAAATCCGTGAATCAGCAGCGATTCTGACGCGCTATGCCAAGCAAACGGGTACAGCGTTATTTTTGGTCGGGCATGTGACCAAAGAAGGGGCGCTGGCAGGCCCTCGCGTGCTAGAACATATGGTAGATGCGGTACTGTATTTTGAAGGGCAGTCGGACAGCCGTTTTCGAATGATTCGTGCGGTGAAAAATCGTTTTGGTGCCGTCAACGAGCTGGGCATTTTTGCCATGACAGATGCAGGACTCAAAGAAGTGGCAAATCCATCGGCGATATTTTTAAGTCGCTATGATAAACCGATTGCAGGCTCAGTGGTCATGGTTAGCCGTGAGGGCACCAGACCGCTACTGGTTGAAGTACAAGCGCTGGTGGATGAATCGCAAGGACAACCTAGGCGCATGGCACTAGGTTTAGATTATCAGCGCTTAGCCATGTTGCTGGCAGTCATGCACCGTCATGGCGGTATCCAAACCAATGGGCAAGATGTGTATGTCAATGTGGTAGGCGGGGTCAAGGTGCTTGAAACAGGCTCAGATTTGGCGGTTTTATTGGCCTGTGCGTCTAGCATCAAGGAAAAGCCTTTGCCTTATACCCTGGCAGTATTTGGTGAAGTGGGCTTGTCGGGTGAAATCAGACCGGTTCCCAATGGTCAAGAGCGTCTAAAAGAAGCGGTGAAACATGGCTTTACTCATGCGATTGTACCCAAAGCCAATGCACCCAAAACGCAATTAGAGCAGTATCAAGGTCTCAAAATCATCGCGGTTGAGCGATTAGATGATGCGATTGATAGCGCCTTTAATCATCTATAAATAAAGGAATCATCTATAAATAAAAGATATAAAAAAAGCTGAAAAGTAAGGTTTCAGCTTTTTATAATTGACTTTTTTATTCTGCATCTGCGGCAAAATTAAAGTATTTGGATTGACTGCCAATGATTTTTTCAACCGCTTCAATCACTTCATCCACCACATCATCATACACCCCATAGTGAAGCTCATTGCGAAATGAGGTAAACGGACTTTTACGTAGACCTGAACGCACTTCGGTGATACCATTTTTATGGTAAATAAAATCAACTTTACCATTGGTGTTTAGTACACAGCTTAACCGTCCATCTTTTACCATCATATCCACGCGCTCTGGCATAAAGATGTATTCATTGACATTTAACGTTTTGTCTTCGACAGCTTTCGTAACAAGTGATTTTAAATCAAACATAGTGACCTCAAAGTGTATCGTTTTTTATAATTAAAATTTAGGGAAAATAGCAGTATTGTCACTGCTTGCTTATCCAGTGTTATTATGAAGAATTAATTTATCACTGTGTGTAAAAAAATGGATAACTTATGTTATCCATCTTCATCTTATTAAGCGCTAGCGCCTATTTAACTCATTCTATTTAAGCCATGCTATTTAACTCACCGTATTTGATTGGGCGCAGTTAAGTTAGCTTAAAATTAAGCTGTCATCTTCTACCACTTCGCCGCGGGTGCGTTCAAACATATTGAGTAAATCATGAACAGTCATGCCTTTGCGTTCATCGCCTGATACGTCTAGTACCACTTGTCCTTGGTGTAGCATGACGGTGCGTGTGCCGTGATTGAGCGCTTGTTGCATGGAGTGAGTGACCATCATGGTGGTAAGATTGTTTTCTTGGACGATTTTATCGGTCAGTTCCAAGACGAAAGCGGCGGTTTTTGGGTCAAGGGCAGCCGTGTGTTCATCGAGTAGTAAAATTTTTGACGGCTGCAGGGATGCCATTAATAGGCTAACCGCTTGGCGTTGCCCGCCTGATAATAAACCCATACGGTCAGTGAGTCGATTCTCTAACCCTAATTTTAAAATCGCCAGTTTTTCACGGAAGATTTCACGGTTTTTGTGATTCAATGCGCCTTTTAAAAAACGCGATTCGCCGCGCTTGTAAGCAAGTGCCATGTTTTCTTCAATGGTTAAGGCTTCACAAGTACCTGCCATTGGGTCTTGGAAAACGCGTGCTACCCAGTGTGCGCGCTGGTGGGCAGATTTTTTGGTCACGTCAATATTGTTTAAGGTAATTTTGCCGCTATCCACCCGAATAGTGCCAGCGACGGCATTTAAAAACGTCGACTTACCTGCGCCGTTGGTACCAATGACCGTGACAAATTCACCTGCCTCAATACGCAGGCTGATACCACGTAAGGCAGGGTTTTCAATGGGCGTACCAGGATTGAAGGTCAATCGTAGGTTGTCTGCGTTCATCATAAGGCATTGTCCTTTTACTTTATAAGTTGTTAAGTGCCAAAGTTAACATCAACTATTTGATACCAAGTTAAGCAGCATGCTTATGGCGATTGCTCAAAATTTTTGATTTGATTTTTGGTAAGATTAAAGCAATCACCACCAGTAGTGCGGTGACTAAGTTAACATCTTGAGGACCAAAACCAATCGCACGTAAGGTATCATTTGACAACGCAATTTGGATAAAGAATTTATAAAGAATCGCCCCGACAATAGCAGATAGGGTAATCCACAGCATTTTTTTGGCAGGGATGATGGTTTCACCAATGATAACGGCAGCAAGACCAATCACAATGGTACCAACACCAATGGAAATATCGGCACCCCCTTGGGTTTGCACAAAAATCGCACCAGCAAGCGCAATCAGCCCGTTAGAAATCGCCATACCTAACAAAATGCTACGAGAGGTAGCAATTCCTTGTGCTTGTGACATTTTAAGGTTAGAGCCAGTTGCCCGCATTGCCAAGCCCATCTCAGTACTAAAAAACCAGTCTAGGAATAATTTGGCAGCAAGCACCACACCCCCAATCACCACACAGCGCATCCAATAGCCGTTACTATCGGTCACCAGTTCGCCAAATATCGTTGGCTCACCGAGCAATGGCAAGTTTGGCGCTTGCATAATACGCAAATTGACGGCATACAGCGCGACCATCACTAAAATACTGGAGAGCAGCTGTAAAATACCAAGTTTGACATGTAGCCAAGCCGTTACCAAACCTGCAATACCCCCAGCAAGCATACCAAAGATACAAGCCAGCCAAGGGTTGACATCCGCAATGATTGCCACGCCTGCGACAGCACCGCCTAAGGGAAAACTACCATCCGCAGTCAAATCTGGAAAATCTAACACCCGAAATGAAATGTATACGCCCAAAGCCACTAACGCATAGATTAGACCACTTTCTAGGGCACCAAATAAAGCAAGTAACGACATAACTGTTCACACAAAAAAGTAAAGACCGCTTGTTAATTCAACAAGCAGTCAGGTGTTAAGGTAAACCAAGTGGCATTAAGCGTAATGCGACTAAAGTACAAATACGCGCTTTGCAACTTTAGTTGCCACTGGGAAATTAAATTTACAATCACATTAAAACAGCTAAAACTAACAAAAGATTTATTGTTTAGCTTTTGGCGCAGGCTCTACTTGGGCTGCCTGACTAATTAACTCTTGTGGCAGGGTAATACCAACTTCTTGCGCGTGCTTTGGGCTAAGGTATAAGTCAAGCTTATTCATCGTGATAGGCTTGATGGTACCTGGTTTTTCGCCTTTTAGGACGCGGCCAACGATTTTACCTGTTTCGATGCCTAAGTCTTTGTAGTTGATACCCATCGCCGCAACTGCACCACGGGCAACGGAGTCAGTATCGGACGCCACTAGAGGGACTTTGATTTCTTTAGCCGCTTGGTAAAGCGACTCATAAGCGGATACCACGTTGTTGTCAAGTGAGGTATAGATGAGCTGAACTTTACCTTGTAGACCGCGAGTCGCTTGCGGAATATCGGTAGTGCGCTGTGCAGGTGCTGCAACGATGCTGATACCCATCGGTTTAAATTTTGTTTCAAGCTCTTTGAGTACTACCGTTGAGTTGACTTCTCCGGGGCTGTATACATAGCCGACTGATTTGAGATTTGGTACGACTTTTTTCATCAGCTCAATCTGTGGCTCAAGTGGTAACATGTCTGATGCGCCTGTCACGTTGGTGCCAGAGGCTTCCCAAGATTTTATCAGTTTCGCTTCGACAGGGTCGGTAACCGCAGAGAAGATAACAGGAATTGAGTTGGTCGCTGCAATGACGGATTGCGCCGATGGGGTAGCAATGGCAACGATGGCATCGGGTTTATCCGCGGCAAATTGTTTGGCAATCTGACCGGCAGTCGCCGTGTTGCCTTGGGCGGATTGGAAATTTACTTTTAGGTTTTGACCTTCTTTAAAGCCTTCATTGCCAAGCTCTTCAATCACACCTTGACGGACGGCATCTAATGCTGGGTGCTCAACGATTGCCGTGATAGCGACAGACTTGGTATCGCCTGACGCAGCTGTCGTTGCGCTTGCCGTGCTTGCGCTACTGGCATCAGCTGTTTTATTGTTAGATTGGCTGCAACCCATCAGGCTTGCCATACAAATTCCACCTAGCATCATTGCTTTGGTCAAACGAGAAACACCAAATGTAGCGTTCAACATATATCACTCCAAAAATCCATCCATAGGGTAACAATTAAAAAGGTAAATCTTAAAAAAGGAAAATCTTACACTTCAATAACAATATCATACAGTATTGTTAAGCATTATTTACATTTTATCAGCTAATTTTGCAGCCGCATAGCGTTATATGTATCAGGCAAGTTTGCCAACCATGATAAAAGCTTTGGGTCACGGGTTAAAGAGTGATTTCTGATAAATTGCTATAACATAACAATCTGCCTCATTTCGCTAATGTATCATTTTTTAATAATAATTCGCTAAGTCATAAGCTAACTAATAAGTCATAGCGTATTGTTTTTAAGTAGAAAGAAAATTACCACAGCATTGTCATATTAAGTTACATTTTAATTTCATAATATAGCTTCATACAAAATTACTTATCCATCACAGAGAAAGGTGTATGACAATGAAAAAATCGACATTATTAACTAGCTTATTTTTAGCGGGCTCGTTTATGGCTTCACCCGTTGTTTTTGCAGATCCTGGTCATGGTAAAGCTCAATATAAACAAGACAAACAAGCTAGAACCTGGAAACAGCAACAACAACACTATAAAGATGACCGCAAAGAAAACCAACGCTACAACACAAACCATGATAGAGACCACGACAGAGGCGACAATCGATACTACGATAGTCGTACGGGTCGCTACCTAACCCACGAGCAGTATCGCCAATTACCCCCAGGTCTGCAAAAAAATGTTGCACGTGGTAAAGCGGTACCACCAGGCTGGGCAAAAAAACTAGATAGTCGTTATTACAGCGTCAAGCGATATAATGACCGTAATGTCTATGTGTTAAATAACAATGCTTATCGCCAAGCAAAAGTTATCAGTCACCCGCGTCCAGGTGAAGTGCGCCTACGTGTTGACAATCGCGTACTTGATGTGCTTGAAGCGACACGTGTTATTTTAAATGTACTTTAAATAACGCATCGTTTTACTGGCCAGTTTGAAAAACCCGTCTATTTAGGCGGGTTTTTTCATTTAACCATAGCGATTATTTGTCAATTTTTTGCTCGGGTGTGGTATCAACGTTAATCGCACCTTTTAATAGTTCAGGATTTAGTGTTACGCCTTGTGCTTGGGCGTGTTTTGGGCTCACGTATAAAGTTAATTGGTTCATTACTTCGGGTTTAACTTGATTGACAGGTGTGCCATCCAAAATTTTGCCTACCATTTTGCCTGTGGCGCGCCCAAAGTCATAATCATTGACACCGAGTGCTGCCGTAGCGCCGCGGCGGACGCTAAACTCATCGGAGGCGATGATGGGAAGTTTTAAGGCATTGGCTGATTGCACCATTGATTCAAATGCTGACGCCACGTTATTGTCCATTGAGGTATAAATCAACTGGGCTTTGCCGCCAAGACTGTTAGTTGCCATGGCAATATCAGTCGGACGGTTGGCGGGGATATCCACTAAGTTCATGCCACGCTCTGGCAGCGCAATGTTGAGCTTATCTCGCAGCGCCACCGAATTCATCTCACCTGCACTAAACACATAGCCAATGGATTTGGCTGACGGCATGATTTTTTGTATAAAGTCAAGCTGCGGTGCTAGCGGTAATTGGCTGGATAAACCTGTGATGTTGGGCTGAGTCGGGGTGTTTTGTTGAGTAATGAGCTTGGCAGCGACAGGATCTGACACTGCTGTATAAACAATCGGTATCTCTTTGCTAGCGGCAGCCAACGACTGAGCGGTAGGGGTGGAGATTGCCACGATAGCATCAGGTTTGTCAGCAACAAATTGTTTGGATATTTGTCCTGCCGTTGCCGTATTGCCTTGTGCAGATTGAAAATTTACCGTCAGATTTTGCCCTTTGATATACCCTTCAGCAGCCAATTCATCAATGATACCTTGGCGAATGGTATCAAGCGATGGGTGCGCCACAATCGCAGAAATGGCGATGGTTTTATTGGGTTTTTGGCTGGCAGTGGCTGAGGGTTTGCTAGACGTGTCTGCAGCTTGCGCGGGTGGTTTCTGAGGTGAGCAGGCGGCTAAAGATAATCCAATAATGGCGCAGATAGCGGATAATTGACCGCGTGTGAATGACAACATAGTATTCCCCAATCATCAAAATTGTTTTGTGAGCAGAGTATATCATTTCAACGTACTAGTTTGCTATAACATAAATGAAAGTTTGCTATCCTCTATACATATTATACATAAGTTTTTTTATTGTTTAGCGGTTTTTATGAATATTGGTCTATTAAAAAAATGTTGTAAATATTGCTGTCTGAGTAGGTTTAATTACATAAAGCGCTTAATGGAAACAAAAAGACCTTAATTGAAACATAAAGAATCAAAATAATTGGATATTTCATGAAATTGTCATAATAAAATGGTATGAAAATCTTTCGATATCTTTTAGAATACAACTTCTACTCGCAGCATTATTTATCTTTTTTAAACGATTCGTTGCAGCGTTGATTAAGTTAAACATGTCTGTGCTTAGTAAAGGTAAATGATTCACAGATGGAATCATCGTACACTAACTCAACAAGGAGGCTATATGAACTCATCAAACTTGATGGCAGGCGTATTAGTAGTTGGTGCTATTCTACCTTCGGCTGAAGCACCCCATTATTGCCAATACAATAAGTCAGCTAATCCGGTTAGAGCCAATCGAAAATCTATACCTGTTCGCATTAGCGTTAGCAAAAGCGACCGTTAATTGGGCTACATTATATATTTTTTGATATTTAGGATAGCTTAATAAAAAAACCGCTGGTAATTATCAGCGGTTTTTTGTTGTGATCAAAAAAATGATTAAGAATGTGTCAAAATGTTTCAGCTCATCGCAATCAATCACAGTTAAGCCCATTAAGCAAGGGTCGCACCCGCAGGGATATGGTCATCTAAAGTAACAACCGTCAATTGACCCGCTTTTTCAGCCGATAAAATCATACCTTCAGAAATACCAAACTTCATTTTTCGTGGCGCAAGGTTGGTGACGCAGACCACGGTTTTGCCCACCAATTGTTCAGGGTTATAGAATTTGGCGATACCGCTAAACACATTGCGCGTTTTCACATTGCCCTGCGCATCTGTCTCACCCACATCTAGGGTAAATTGCAGCAATTTATCTGCACCTTCCACGTTGTTGCAGGCTAGTACTTTTGCTACGGTCATCGTGACTTTGGCGAAGTCATCGATACCAATCAATGCGTTAGCATCAGTGGATTGTTCACTAGCGGCGGCTTTGGCTTTGCTCGCGCCAGATTGTCCAGTTGCGGCTTGATTGGCGATAGCAGGCTGTTTGTTTAAATCTTCTTTTGAAGCGTCCACCATCGCAGCAACTTTATCTTTGTCAACACGCTGCATCAATGGGGTAAAGGCGTTGATGGTATGCCCGACCAATAACGCATGACGGCTATCAAAATCTAGGCTGTCAACATTGAGAAAAATTCGTGCTTTTTCACACATCAATGGCAATACAGGGGCAAGATAAACCACCAATTGACGGAAGATATTAAGCGCGACGGTACACACCGCTTGTACTTCGGCTTGTTGGCCTTCGACTTTGTTAAGAGCCCACGGTTTTTTGTCATCGATGTACTCATTAGCTTTGTCTGCACACGCCATAATCAGACGCATGGCTTTGCTAAATTCGCGCGCTTCATAAGCAGCAGCGATGTCTTCGCCGGCATCAATGATTTGTTGCACCAAAGCAGGCTCGCTGATTGTCAGTGCCAGTTTACTGCCATGATTTTTATGGATAAATCCTGCGCAGCGGCTAGCGATATTGACGACTTTACCCACTAAGTCTGAATTGACTTTTTGCATAAAGTCTTCGAGGTCAAGATTGATATCTTCGACACTGGCAGATAATTTGCTAGCAAAGTAGTAACGCAAGTATTCAGGGTCAAGGTTTTGTAAGTAAGTATCGGCTTTGATAAAGGTGCCGCGAGATTTACTCATTTTCTCGCCATTGACGGTTAAGAAGCCATGCGCGTTGATGGCAGTGGGGGTTCTAAATCCTGCGCCTTCAAGCATAGCTGGCCAAAACAGCGCGTGGAAATACACGATATCTTTACCGATAAAGTGATAGACTTCGGTGTTGTTATGATTTTCTTTTGACCAATAGTCATCAAAATTTAAGCCTAAATTCGCACCTTGTTGGTCACACAAGTTTTTGAAACTTGCCATATAACCGACAGGCGCATCGAGCCACACATAAAAATACTTGTCGGGTTCACTGGCTGGGGTGTTTGGGATTTTAAAGCCAAAATACGGCGCATCGCGGCTGATATCCCAGTTGGCAAGCCCTGCATCAAACCATTCTTGTAATTTGTTGGCGATAGAGGTTTGCAGGCGACCTTCTTTACGCGTCCAGTTTTGCAAAAATTCGCTAAAGTTTGGCAGATTAAAGAAATAATGGATGGATGATTTTAAAACAGGCGTTGCACCTGAAAGCGTTGAGTAAGGATTTTTGAGTTCGGTGGCATTGTAGGTCGTGCCGCAGACTTCGCAGTTATCGCCGTATTGGTCTTTTGCGCCGCATTTCGGGCATTCGCCTTTGACAAAACGGTCTGCCAAAAACAAGCCTTTTTCTGGGTCATACAGCTGTTCAACTGCTTTGTGAGAGATATGACCGTTTTCATACAAGCGATTATAAATCAGCTGTGAGTAATACTCATTTTCGGGACTATGGGTCGAATAATAATTGTCAAAATCAACCAAAAAGCCCGCAAAATCTTTTTCATGGGAGGCTTTGACATCGGCAATTTGCTCTTCAGGGGTGACACCGTTGGCTTCTGCTTTAAGCATAATCGCTGTACCATGGGCATCATCGGCACATACATAGGTCGCTTGATGACCCAGTGATTTCATGGCGCGTACCCAAATATCGGTCTGGATGTACTCAACCAAATGTCCCAAATGAATCGGACCATTGGCATACGGTAGGGCGCTAGTAACTAAAATTTTTCTCACAATACACCTGTTATTGATTTGTTTAAAAAAATGTCATTATTGCTGTATGATAGCTTAAATCGCATCATTTCCCAACCAATGGGCATCAATCAAACAAGAAAAATTACTTTTCACACAGATATGTTCAATCTGTCTCTGTGAAAATTGGCAATGAACCCCACTTAACAGTGGTTAAAATCGTTAAAATAACAACATTGGGGTAAGCAACTATCATGTTCAACTTTATCAAACCAAAAACCGTGGCAACAGTGGATGAGTCCACGCTTAATCAGTTATTTGATGAATATCACGTCAATAACCAACCAATTCGCCAGTATGTCAAAGGGGCTAAACAGCAAGGTAATAGTCTGACATTGGATTTGCGCTTGCCCGATGACTGCAATCCTGAACAAATCCATCATGATTTGAGCCAAAAGCTGCATATCCATGGGGTCAGTGAAGTGAATATGAATATTACCTTGTTTGACAGCACTACCGCGCCAAAACCTACTACTAAAGGCAGTGGCTCAACCCTACCCAAAACCACCAATGCCATGCCACCTGTCACTCAGGTCGCGCCACAAAGTGACAAATTAGTCACAGAAAACCCTGAACCTGCGATTGCCAAAAAAGCCACTACCCAAGCAGAATTAACACCGCATCCACGTATCGAGCATATTATTGTGGTGGCTTCGGGCAAAGGCGGTGTTGGCAAATCGACAACGACGGTAAATATCGCCTTGGCGTTGCAAAAACTGGGCAAACGCGTGGGCGTGCTGGATGCGGATATCTACGGCCCGAGTATTCCAAGTATGCTTGGCGTGCCAGGTCAGCAGCCGCAGCTCGAGCATGAGCAATTTGTACCGATTGCAGCGCAAGGTATGCCGATGCTATCTATCGGTAGCTTGTTGAGCGATGACACTACCCCGGTTGCTTGGCGCGGTGCCAAAGCCACAGGCGCACTGATGCAACTTTACAACCAAACCAACTGGCCAAATCTTGATTATTTGGTGATTGATATGCCACCTGGGACGGGGGATATTCAGTTGACGCTCGCCCAACGTATTCCTGTGACAGGTGCGGTGATTGTGACCACACCCCAACATATTGCTTTACTAGATGCGCAAAAAGGCATTGAGATGTTCCGCAAAACCCATATCCCTGTGCTGGGCGTGGTAGAAAATATGGCGCTGCATACTTGTAGCAGCTGTGGGCATACCGAAGCAATTTTTGGCGAAGGTGGCGGGGATAAAATGGCAGCACAGTATCAAGTGCCACTACTGGGGCAATTACCATTGGCGAAAGGCATCCGCGAGCAAGCCGATAAAGGAGAGCCATCCGTCATTGCCAATCAAGGCGCAGGCGATGAATTTGCCGACTATTATCTCAATATCGCTAAAAATATCGAAGCCAATATCGCCAAATTTGCCAAAACGCATGATAACAATCGGATTTTCTAGCACGATTGGAAAGTCAAAAAAGTCAAAGAATATGTGTTAAATAAACCTGTTTGGGTAGCATACAAACAGGTTTTAACTAACATACATAAGACCCCGCTAGACCAATGATACTTTAGATCAATAATACGTTAGACGAATAATTTAGTTAAGTCCAAATTGCCAAAGTTTGCATCGGTTTTAAGATGATAAAACTGGTTAAACGTCGCTTGATAACCACTACCCACATTGTCAAGCGTGACAGGCACACCTAACGGAAAATTAATGCGTCTTGCCACATGCCCAAAGGGAAAATCGGTGTAGATGGGTCGCCCTGTCGCTTGTTGGATAGTACGGATGACGGTATCAAAGGTGTAATCGCCATTGTAAGCATCACTGATGCCGCTAAAATTAAATTTGCCGAGCACAATCGCTTGCTGTTTTGCCACAATGCCTGATAACACCAAGGTTTGTAGCATACGCTCAATACGGTATGGCTGCTCACCGGTATCTTCCAAAAATAAAATCCCATTGTCGACAGTTGGCATATACGGCGTGCCCACCATCGCAGATAACACGCTAAGATTACCGCCCCATAAGGTGCCTTTTATAGGCTTAGCCAAAGGACGCGCAGTGTCACGATAAAGCTGAGCTTCTGGCACTTGGATACGTAGCTGGTTCTGGGTACAAAGGTTGATAAAACTTTGGATGGTATCGGTATTCACCTCTGTTTTGCCAAAGTCACTACTGAGCATTGCCCCTGCTACATAAGGGAGATGACCTTTGGCGTACATAGCAAGTTGCAAGGCAGTAAAATCACTAAATCCCATCAACAGTGTACCGCGCTCTTTGAGTTTTTGCGTCAGCATTCGCCACTGCTGATCACTTAATTTGTTGAGCAAACGCATCGCGCCATAGCCGCCACGCACGCCAAGTAATATCTTGGGCAGCTCATGTACAGGTCGATTGAGTAACGCGGTAATATCGCCCAAGCGCTCACTGTCTGAACCTGCAAAGCGCAGATAACGGCGACCAATCACTTCGGGATTGTCGATATAAAATCCGGCTTGGGTGAGTCGGTGAATCGCCAGTAAGTTACGCTGTTCGTCACTGCCAAATCCCGATGGTGCTACCAAATGGAGGTGGACACCGCGACCTTTGAGGGCTTCACAATTGGCTTTGATGGTCGCAAAGTCCCATTGGGGCCATTGGGGATTGATGGGCACTGTTTCCATGGGCGTATTGCCATTGGGCATAGCGCTGGGCTCGCCAAAAGCCATGTTATCAGCATCATTGTTTGACCCATAGCGCTGTGAAGGTTGGCTAATCACTTGCCCGCCAATGGTCAAATCCGCTTTTGCGCCCGTTACCGTCGCTGCCGATAGCGCTATCCCTGTTTTTAGCAGTCGACGCCGCGTCAAGCCAGCCAAGTGGGTGGTAGTCATGGGGACGTGGGTATTCGCCATTTTTTGAAACATTTTATTATCCAAACAAATTCATCGACTTACAAAATCATGGTTAACTAATCAGGTATGTTCATCTTGTTGTTGGTATCTGCCGAGATACCATAATAAAAAACCCCTGTCGCCACCAAACTCGATACCGCTACAAACATCATATCAAGCGCAGCTTTGTGCATAACATATAAATTCAATAGCGCAAAGACCACGAGCGCGATGACAAAAAAAATCGCCGCGTATTGCCATTTTTTATCATTTGGGATGGCGGCGTCTTTGTAGTGAAAATGACGGATACTAAAGCCACTAGTGTATGCCACCAAGCCCAGCACTAACCATGCAAAAAAATTCATCGCTTACTCTCTATCAATCGTTTGGGGTTAAAATTTGGATAAGATGTATTAACTCAAGCATCAAACCAAGCTCATCAAAAAACCAAGCTTATCAAATCAAGCAGCAACTCAGGTGATTAAAGTTTGGTGGTTTGCTCGCATGCTACTTTATAGACGGTATTGCTATCTTTGTAGATATAACCCAAATAGGGGCTGTCAAATTGCGGGTTTAGGCTTGCAAAACTATCGGTGATTTTGGCGAGCACAAACACGCGGTCGGGACGGGCAATGACTTTTTCTAAGTATTGATGTTCATCGGCTTTGATGTCAAAGTATTTTTGTATATCTGGGCTGTCAGTGGCGATGACTTGCATGGCTTCAGGCTTGTCCCAGTTTTTGCTGGGGTCGTTAAACTCGCGCATTTGCATGGCGTAACTTTCACCATTTTTGATGATTTTGATTTGCGCAGGTTCTGTATGGCTGACTGTGTAACAACCCACAAACACATCATCGCTAGCGGCAGGTTGTGATAGTGCTGGCGACTGTTTTGCGCCATCGCTGCTAGTGGTTGCAGGGGATTGGGGCTGGTTACAAGCCGCCAAATTTAGGCTTAGCGCACAGACCATAGCCATACCCACCTTGGTCAACACAGCTGACACGAGCGCACGAGATTTGTTTTGCATAGACGTCCTTTAAACCTGCAGATAGCAACTATAAGCGGTTATTATAGACGTTTTGGCATGGCTTTTTATGCTTTTTTTTCTTATACTGAGGGCTGTTTTTTTGATTGTTTTGCTGTTTCATATGGGTTGTTATCTATGTCAAATCATGCCTTAACGCCCCTTGAGGGTCGAACCCTTGCTTACACTGATGGCGCCTGCCGTGGCAATCCTGGTAAGGGGGGCTTTGGTGCTGTGGTGATTTTACCTACGGGTGAGCAAATTGATATTTGCGGGGGTGAGGCACATACCACCAACAACCGCATGGAGCTGATGGGTGCGATTGCCGCACTGGAAAACAGCCCAAAAACGTTACCGATTCAAATCTGGTCAGACTCTAGCTATGTCATCAAAGGTATCAGCGAATGGCTGGCAGGGTGGAAAAAGAAACATTGGAAAAATGTCAAAAATGTGGAATTATGGCAGCGACTTGATGGGCTGTGCGAGCAGCGACAAATTGACTGGCAATGGGTCAAAGGACATGCCGGTCATGATGGCAATGAATATGCCGATAAGCTTGCAAACCAAGGCATTGATCAACTGCCCAAAAGCTTTAACAAAGTGATTAAAAACCCACCCAATCCTACCACTGATTTAGATGTTAAATCGGATTTTAGTGATAAAAACCCTGATTTTGATAGTAAAAAAAAAGACCCGCCCATGAACCCAATATCAACCGATAACAACCCAGCCCTCAATCACTCAGCGTTAACCCGCGATTTTAGCGATACGTCTTTTGATGACGCGCAAGATATGGCGTTTGCCGACAGTGAGATGATGGGGGATATCTTTTTGCAGGCACTTGACGGTGAGCCAGCCCCAAGCACTACTCAAGCAAGCAATACCCAAACAAGCAAGGCTCAAACCCGCCATACTCAAGCTAGCCATACTCAAAGTGTCGATGTATCAACTCAATCATCGTTAGGGGGACAGGCAACTGACTTGCCAACAAGTGCTAACCCACATTTTGCGGTGTTCACCAATCCACAAGGGCAATTTGTCGCGCAAGATGACAGCTTGATTGCCCAGCGTCCCGTGTTTAACGGTATTACCAGTCAGCCCAACCCAACCTTTATACCTTTATTGCCCATCGCCAAACACAAAGGGACTGCCAATCGCCAGCTGATTCTCGATACTGAGACCACAGGGTTTGAAGCGCAAAATGGTGACCGTATCATTGAGGTCGGTATCGTTGAGATGATTAATCGACGTTTTACCGGTGAAAAACTGCATGTCTATATCAACCCAAAAATTGAGATGGGTGAAGAAGTCATTCGCGTTCATGGCATTCACAATGTGTTTTTAAATGATATGCCCGTGTTTGAGCAAGTCGGTGAAGCGATTTATGACTTTTTGCAAGGCGCAGAACTCATCGCGCATAACGCGGGATTTGATATGAGCTTTTTGCAAGCTGAGTTTGCGCGACTTGGCTTGCCCGATATCCACCAAACCGTCACTGTGACAGACAGCCTTGCCATTGCCAAACGCATGTTCGCAGGGCAGCGCAATACCTTGGACGCGCTGGTTAAACGTCTCAATGTCGGTAAACAAGACCGTACCTTCCACGGGGCGTTACTCGATGCCGAGATTTTAGCGGAAGTGTATCTGGCGATGACTGGCGGACAGGTTGCGTTAGCGATTGATGATGAGGTCGGCGGCGGTGTCGGCGGCGCAACTGAGCATCAGCGTTTTAGCACGACTATCAAGCGCTTTTTGGCAAGTAGTGATGCTGAGCAGGCGCATCTTGAATGGCTTAACGCCTTAAAAGATAACAACCCGCAGCTGGCTGAAAACTGGGCGAGTGTTTAACAATAAAAATGCCTTATTAAATTTTGTAAAAGCATTTCTTTGTTGGGCAAAATTTCATGATAAAGTGTAATTATTGTGCGGGTGTTAACACTTTGACATAGACACTGGCATAGGGACGTCTTACAATAATCAGCAATAAGCGTAGCTGTCATTTTACCTTTATCACCCTAAAGTCATTTTGGATAAAAAAACATGAGTCTGCCAAGTCCTAACTCACAAAAACTAACGGCCACCAATTTTGATTTGCCTTCATTGCATTTATTAAGACCTGAGATTGCCGTGACGCTACACGATGCCGAGATGCATTTAAGTGAGTTTAATGACGACAGTAGTCAAGCGCCTTTGCTACTTGATTCCGTGGATACCTTGGCGCAATTGGCAAAAGTACTGCGGTTGATTCAATTAGAGGAAGGCTATGAACTTGCCAATAGTCTATCGGCAGGACTGCAAAAACTCTATGACGAGCGTGACCAAGCCAACCGTGACAAAGCCAGCAATGATATGATAATGGATGTGTCAGAAGGCATCATGACATTGGCGCGTTATATCGAGTTTGTATTACTTAAAGAGACCATTGAACCTTCGTTGTTGTTGCCGATTATCAATCAACTTCACAGCGATTTGAATCAGCCAGCGCTGCAGCTATCAGCGTTAACTGGCCACAAAAACAGCAGTATCGCGATTGCCAACCCAGAGCAAAATTACCAACCGTTAAAATCACTCGGCATTGACCCAAAAAAATTGGTGGAAGCTTATCGCGCAGGTCTGAGCGTGGCGCTCACTGCACAGAGCAATCAATTATCGCCTAAAGAGCGAGACAAACTCAAAGCCATGCAAGCTGCGTGTGAAATGGTTTCAAAACGTACCGATAGTTTGTTTTGGCATGCCGCTGATGCGGCGGTATCAGATTTGGCAGGGGCTTTACCGCTTAGCAACCTGCAAAAGCGGGCGCTGATTTTTGTTGAACAACAATTTAATGACTATCTGCCTGTCAATGATTCTCGTTTTGCTGATTTGGTGCAGTTTGCCAGCTCAAGAGATAGCCAGCTTGCCTTGCAAGTCCAACAAAAATTCTCAGCCAATACCTTAAACGAAACCCAGTTAACAGCCATGCGTCGCTTCTTATTTGGACCTGACTGTGAAGCGACCAGTACGCTTAACCAGCTCATCCAGCAAGAAATTGACTTGATTAAATCTTCCAGTGACAATTATGCCCGCCAAGTTAATCTCAATTCAAGTACAGATGAGATTGATAGCATGGCCCAGCGTTTGCATGATTTAAGTAATGTGTTTAAAACCTTAAATTTAAATGAGGTGAGTGCAACGCTGAATCAACAAATTGGCAAAGTAAAAACTTGGACGCAGCCAACGCCTGATGATTTTGATGGCTTGCTTGGTACTTTAATGATGGCAGAAAATGCGGCGATTAACCTAGCAAAATCACATACCCCAGGTGCGGTGACATTACCTGTGTACAACCAGACTATTTCGTTACATCAAATCGAAACGGCTCACAACACGCTCGTCCAAGAAAGCCGTACCGCGATTGCCACCATTGAAACTGCACTCAATAATTATCTAAATGACGCCGACAAAGATATTCTACATATCATGCCTGTGCCTGATATGATGCGCGCTATCTCGGGTGCTTGCTTATTTTTAAACTTACCTCGACAAAGCCAACTGCTCAAACGCGCTGCTACAGTGCTACAAAACTTAATCGAGCAAAATGATTGCAGGTTGTCAGAGTATCAGCTTGCTAGCATTGCCGATATTGTGATGTCAGCAGATTATTATCTAGAAAGTCTTGAAACGAACAAACCCGCAGGCAACCATGCAATGTATGTCGGCTATCGCAGCTTACAACACATGCTTGTGGCCTAGGGTAATTTGGTAACCAATATGACCGCATTACACCATGATTTACTTATATGTGATAACGATAAGTTCGCTTGTATAGGCGGACTTCCTTTTTTTTATCCTTGTGAGGATATGCCCGCTCAGGCCGTTAAAGTGAACACCGATGAGGCAGGCAACAGTATTTATGCCATTGCCCATCAAAATATCGACTTGTCACAATTGCCAGAAGCGATTACAGGACAGATTGAGTTTCTGCGCTTTCGACATCTGATTGGCAGCCTTGATGCGCTACAAACTAGCCAATTAGCCAAAGCCATGCAGCTGTTACGCTGGCATCAAGATCATCAATTTTGTAGCCGCTGCGGTACGCCCACTGAGTTACACCCCATTGAAAATGCCACCGTTTGCCCTAGCTGCCACTACCACCAATATCCTCGAGTACAGCCTTGTATCATCACCGCCATCATCAAAACTACCGCAGACAAACCGCAGATTTTGTTAGCGCATCATCTACGGGCGACAGATAGTAAAATGTATACCGTGCTGGCAGGTTTTGTAGAAGTGGGTGAGAGCTTAGAGCAATGCGTGCATCGTGAAGTGATGGAAGAGGTAGGGTTATCTGTCAGCAATTTGCGCTATTTTGGCAGCCAACCGTGGCCTTTTCCCAGCAATTTAATGGTAGGGTTTATTGCAGATTACCAAAGTGGCGATATCACCATAGATAACAATGAGCTGATGGATGCCCAATTTTTTGATGTAGATAGTTTAGATGAAAACGGCCCTATCATTCCGCCAAAAGGCACGATTGCTTATCAACTGATCGAATGGGTGAAACAGCATTACCAATCTTAAACAGATTCATTAAGTGATTTGTCTTCATTATTTGTCTTGATGATTTGTATTAATAGGTTATAGGCGAAATAGGCATGAGCTATGGTAAAATACACATTGATGATTATAGTGAATAAAAATTGAGCCATGTCTGATAGCCAACCTGTTTTTAAGGTACCCAATCTATTTAATAATTTAAACCTAAATAGCCTAAGTATCGAGCATCAACGATTAATACAACAAATCGACCAAGTCCTGCCGCAAACCCAATGCGGGCTATGCGGTCATCCTGAAGGCTGTCTGCCGTATGCTACCTCCATTGTCACACTGGACGAATCGCATAACCAATGCGTGCCCGGTGGACAATCAGTCACTGACCAAATCGGCAAACTGCTTGGGCGTATCCCACTGACAGCTGAAGCCTCAAAGTGGCAAACCGATCCCGCTACCAATCGTCCGATGGAAATGCGAGCCATCATTCGAGAAGAAGATTGCATTGGCTGTACCAAATGTATTCCTGCGTGTCCTGTCGATGCCATTATTGGCTCGGGCAAACGTATGCACACCATTTTTACCGACCTATGCACAGGTTGTGAGCTGTGTTTGCCACCCTGTCCAGTGGACTGCATCGAGCTGGTGCCCTTCCCACGGTTGATGGATGACGCGACAAGGCAAACCGAGCAAGACGGATTACGCGCGCGCTATTACGCCCACCTTGACCGTATCGAACGCCAAGTCAATGACAACACCAATGCCAAACCTGTGGTCAGTATGGTACAAGCTAAACTCAATGACATCAAAGTCGATATCGATGCAGCAGCGGCTAAAAACGCCATTGAAGCGGCAAAACTACGCACCCAAATCAAAAAATTAGAAAAACAACTTGCCGTACGCGCAGATGACAACAAACAAGCCTTGGTGCAAGCCTTGCAGCAGCAACTTGCGACACTGCCATAACCTAAAGAGTGCATAATGGTTGCCAACATCAAACCAAAAATCCAAGTGCCCAAAACCGCAGAGACACCGCCCTCACGGCGCATGCCTAATAAAAACGTGTTGCCGTTTTTCCAAAAACTAGCCGCAGCTATTGAAAAACCAGAGACGGAACTGGAATATCAGAGCAACTTTGAATTGTTGATTGCGGTCATACTGTCGGCACAAGCCACCGATGTCAGTGTCAATCTGGCTACCCGTAAATTGTATGCCGTTGCCAATACCCCGCAAGCAATTTTGGATTTGGGTGAAGCTGGGCTAAAAAGCTATATCAAAACCATTGGGCTATATAATAGCAAAGCCAAAAATGTGATGAAATGCTGCCAAGACTTGGTGGATAAATTTGCTAGCGAAGTACCGCAAACCCGTCACGAGCTTGAAAGCCTGGCAGGGGTAGGGCGAAAAACTGCCAATGTGGTGCTCAACACCGCCTTTGGGCAGCCCACTATGGCAGTGGATACCCATATTTTTCGTGTCGGCAATCGCACAGGCTTGGCATCGGGTAAAAACGTGCGAGAAGTGGAAGATAAACTCATCGCGCGAATACCACAGGATTATATATTGGACGCGCACCATTATTTGATTTTGCATGGGCGTTATACTTGTAAAGCTAGAAGTCCCGAATGTGGCAAATGCCCGGTGTTTGATGAATGTATGTTTAAAGACAAAGCCAAGTTTATTGAAAAGTAAGTGGATTTTAATTAACACAGGATGTTAAACGACCAATTTTTTTAATTCCAAACTTGCCTATGGATATTCATAATTTTATAGAAGTCGCGGCGGGAAAAAATAGAGAAAACCAACAGACTTTGCTATAATCGACCCACTTTTAGGCTACTTTTTTACAAGCAGTTTTATAAACAACTTTACTAACAAAAAGGAAAAACTCATGGCTGATTTTAACCAAATTCTTGATGCGGGTGATGTTGATGGCGGCGTGATTAACGTGGTTATCGAAATTCCAGCGGGTTCAAACAACAAAATCGAATGGAACCGTAAACTTGGCGTAATGCAACTTGACCGTGTAGAGCCACAATTATTTGCCAAACCAACCAACTATGGTTTTATCCCACAAACCCTTGATGAAGATGGCGACGAATTAGACGCACTAATCATCACTGACACCCCGCTACCAACAGGCATCTTTATGGAAGCCAAAGTCATTGGCGTGATGAAATTCGTCGATGATGGTGAAGTAGATGATAAAGTGGTTGTAGTACCTGCCGATGACCGCAACAACGGTAACGCTATCAATACCCTAGCAGATTTACCACAGCAATTGATTAAACAAATCGAGTTCCACTTCAATCACTATAAAGATTTGAAAAAAGCGGGCACAACCAAAGTTGAAAGCTGGGGCGACATTGAAGAAGCCAAAGCGGTCATTAAAGAATCACAAAAACGCTGGACAGAACAAGCCTAATGGCTGGTCTTGAATGTAGCTAACGCTTAAGTTCAAAAACCCTACTTACAAAGTAGGGTTTTTTATTGCTATTTTAGCCCTCGTTTTTTACAATAACGGCATTTTTTTATTAAGTTGTTTCAAGAGTCGTTATGCAAGCCACACCGTTATACTATCGTCTCGCCATGTCGCTGTTAAAGCCACTATACCAACTAAAACTTGCGAGCAAAACCACCTTGCCTAATGAAAAGCAGCAACGCTTTGGTCAAGTGTTTCCAAAGATTCACACCCGCCAGCCGATAATTTGGTGTCATGCGGTGTCACTCGGTGAAACCAATACCGCCGAGCCGATTTTAAGAGATTTGCTCGCGCAAGGCTATGCACTGTGGGTGACCAATACCACTCATACAGGCTTTAACCGCGTCGAGCAGCTGTTTGCGCCGGAGATAGCAGCCGGCAAGGTGTACCATAGTTTTGTACCGGTCGATAGTAAAGCAGTGATTGATAAATTTTTGGCCCATGTCCAACCCGTTGCCGCGCTATTTATCGAGACTGAATTGTGGGGTACCACGCTTGTTGAACTGAGCAAGCGTCAAATTGCCACGATTTTGGTCAATGGGCGCTTGTCTGAAAAATCTTTTAAGGGATATCAAAAAGCTGCCAAGCTTAGCCAAAGTATGATGGAGAATTTAAGCCTTATCATCGCCCAAGACAGCGATTCTGCCAAACGCTTTCGCCAATTGGGCGCTACC
The DNA here is from genome assembly GCF_032069585.1 of Moraxella sp. CTOTU48268. NCBI lineage: Bacteria > Pseudomonadati > Pseudomonadota > Gammaproteobacteria > Moraxellales > Moraxellaceae > Moraxella > Moraxella sp. CTOTU48268. The sequence goes on along the minus strand of NZ_DAMALV010000010.1, from coordinate 4,857 downwards.
AGTGACAAAATCCGCATTGCTAGTTCGCTTAAATGGTCTAGTAAAACCAACCCGTTGATGCTAAGCCGTGCCGAAAAGTTACGAGAAAGTTGGAACTTGTCAGATCGCGCCGTGATTTTGGCAGCCAGTACCCATGAAGGCGAAGAATTGGCAATTTTAGACAGTTTTTTAACCGTAAAATCCCAGTATGCCAACCGTCATCCGCTGCTCATTATCGTACCACGTCATCCTGAGCGGTTTGATGATGTCGCCAAATTGATTGATTCCAAAAATTTGCCGGTGATTCGGCGTAGTCAAGATGGCGAACCTGCCAAAAATGAGAGCGTCTATCTGGCAGATAGTATGGGTGAGCTTGGCGTGTGGTATGCACTCTCAGACATTGCCATTGTCGGTGGGTCTTTGGTCAATATCGGGGGGCATAATCCGATAGAAGCAGCTATTGTCGGCAAGCCGATTATTATGGGGCAATATACCCAATCTTGCCAACTGATTGTGGATCAGTTAAAACAATCCGGTGCATTGATGCAAGTCAATGGTAGTGATGAATTAACGCAGCAACTGGCTCACTGGCTTTCCAACCCAAAATCTGCCCAAACCGCGGGTCACGTCGGGCAAATCTTAGCAGAAAAATATCAAGATGCGACCAAGCAACAACTTGCCATGATCATGCAATGTATCGCTGATAACAATGAACAGCTTATAAAATCAGAGATTCAAAAAATTGACCATGAACCTGTGGCGAGTGATGGTCGAAAACTCATTGACGATCTGTAACCCATAAATTAACCATTTATGTAGCGTGCAAACTCATAAAAAAGGACTAGCCAAGCTAGTCCTTTTTTATGAGTTAATTTTGTAGTTTATTCTTGTACTTTAGCTTTTTAAGCCAGTACTCAGCTATTTCATAAACCAACCATGACTTGCGATAAATGATTGACCGGTCATTGCATTGGTTGGGAAAGCGGTTAAGAATAAGGTTAATTGAGCGATATCATCGGTTGTGGTAAATTCACCGTCAACGGTTTGACCCAGCATTACATTTTTCACCACTTCTTCTTCAGAAATGCCTTTTTCTTTGGCTTGTTCTGGGATTTGTTTTTCAACCAGTGGGGTTTTGACAAAGCCTGGGCATACCACATATGAACGCACGTTGTGAGCTGCGCCTTCTTTAGCCAATACGCGGGCTAGACCTAATAGCGCGTGTTTGGCGGAGACGTACGGCGCTTTTAAGGCTGATGCTTCATGCGAGTGTACCGAGCCCATATAAATAACAGTACCTACTTTATCATTTTGATACATGTATTTAAGTGCCGCTTTGGTAGTCAAAAAAGCACCGTCTAGATGAATAGCAATCATTTTTTTCCAATCCGCGTAGCTAAATTGGTCAATGGGGTTGATGATTTGGATACCGGCATTGGACACCAAAATATCAATATCCCCAAATTCTTGTACCAGTTTATCCACGCCAGCATTTACCGCATCTTCATTGGTCACATCCATGGCAATGGCAACCGCTTTGCCGCCTGCAGCTTTGATTGCATCTACGGTTGCTTGCGCCGCATCTGGGTTGATATCTGCAATGCCTACCGCAGCGCCCGCTTTGGCATAGGTTTCTGCGATATCGCGGCCGATACCACTTGCAGAGCCAGTGACGAGTGCGACTTTACCTGTTAAATCGGTAGTGAGTTGAGTAGCCATATTTTTCTCCTTAATTTTTTATGACAAAGTGGTTTTATTATGACCGTTTTAATTATTAAAAATTAATTATTGAAAATTAATTATTGAAAATTAATTATTGAAAGTTACTATCGGGACGGGCCTGAGCATCGGCAATGTAATCTACCGCTACTTCACCCAACGCCAGGGTGAGATTTGCGATAATATGAGAGGTTTTGACGATTTCTAGCACAGGTAATTTTGACACGGGTGCCATCACATGGTCAAATAACTGTAAGGTAGCAGGTCCTGTGTAGGCTGCTTTAACTTCTACATCAGTCAAATAATAACGCACCAACTCGCAAATACGCGGCGTGCCATCGACATGGGGAATGAGTTTTAATAAATAATTGGGCGTTTTTTCCATATTGGCTTTGACAGTGGCTTTGTCCAGCTCATCATATTTATACGCCATAGTGCCTGTGGCTACGCGCACACTACCATAGTCGAGGGTGCCAAGTAGGGTGTCGGTGTTGTCAACGGTTAATACAGGCGACGCCATTTTTTTTGGGAAACCCCACAGCTCACGCCCGCCCGCGGTAGGTCCAAAGTCATCTAAAAACATACAATGGGTATAATTGGCATGACGGCCTTCGGCATCAATCACTTCAATCACTTGTCCCGATTCGGTATAGTTGCCAAAACCTGTGCTGTTGGGCATACGGATAAACTCGTAACTCACCAGTGCCTCATCAGTGATTTGGAGTGGCTCAGGTACAATAGCACGCAGTTTTTCGGGATCGGTGCGATAGGTGATGATAAAGTATTCGCGGTCAAAAAATTCGTAAGGACCATTCGAACAGGGTGGGGCAGTAAAAGGCATAAACGTCGCGTTATCTAAGATATCACTCGCTTTCATGAGCTTTCCTTTTTATCTCGTTATATTATCCAGTCATGTTATCTAGTTATGCAATATTATTTAATTTTATCGTTATGACATGAAGCAGGAAATATCATACACCCTTATGCAAAATCAATCCCAAGACAAAATTGTTATGATGTTGTAATGATTTTTTCACACCTGCATCCGCTTAATTTTGGCGACAGCAGGTTATCTGACGGCAAGGTAGGGCTGTTCTTATGGGCTATTTTATTGGCGAGTTAACAGTGCATGACCGCAGAGCACACTCACGGCATTCTCAGTGCGTAAGATGCGATTGCCAATATGCGCCACTTGGCAGCCAGCAGTTTTGAACAATTCCACTTCATAATCGATCCAGCCCCCTTCAGCCCCAATCACTAGCACATGTGGCAGGGCATTGTCCCACACTTGAGTAAACTGCTCATTGGCATAAGGATGTGCCAAAATCGCCTGTTTGCCTGCAATTAAAGTAGGTAGTTCATCCTCAACAAAGGGTTTTAAGCGTTTTTTGAGGCTTACGGTCGGGCTTACGGTATCGCAGGCTTGTTGTAGGCCTTCATGGATATAGTTATCGAGCTGAGTTAAAAATGGGGTTTGCCAGTAGCTCTTTTCACTACGGTAACTATTGACCAAGATAATATGCTGGGCGCCCATCGCCGTCATGTCCAAAAATAGACGACGCAATACCTTGGGGCGGGGAATTGCCAAAATAACAGTCAGTGGCAGTTTGGCAGGTGGCGCAATAGTACAGTGGATTTGGGATAATTCGATACTTGAATCGTGGATATTGCTCACAACCGCTGTGCCTAAATGCCCATTTTTGATACCGACTTTCACCGTATCGCCCAATGTCACTTTAAGCACCTGTTTTAAATGCATAACGCTCGTTTTATCATCAATAATAACGGTCGATGAGGTATTTTGCGGTAAAAGAATGATATTCATAAGGATAAATCTTAGGCAATAAAAAACCCCAAAACTTAATTAAGTCAGGGGTTTTTTTAATATGGCGGAAGCTGAGAGATTCGAACTCTCATACAAAGTAACCCCAAGTAGCGTATAGAAACTAACTGATTGATTTTCATGATGTCAGTGATTTTTAATATCTATAAGATTCTCAGTGTTTATTAGCTTGTGTGCCAAAAATTGTGTCAAGTAAATATCTTTTTAAGATAAAAAGATTTTACGCTCTTCTTCACGGCGATTAACCAAGCCTTTTAAAACTTGCCCGCCTGATTTGTTATAAAGACGAAATGCATTTGCCGCTCCCAATTTATCACCCGCTTTTAATTTTCGAATAATGCTTGAGCCAGCCAATGCGCCGGTGCCGATATTGTATGCTAATGAAACCAAAGCATCAAACATATTCTGTGTAATCTTGCCAGCTTTAATTTCATCGCGCAGCATAACATTCACTGATGGCACAAAATCACGGTTGGTAATCGTACGTTTAAGTTCAGCGGCTTCAGCTTCAGTCAACGGCTTGTCATTTGGTGATACACGCTTTCCGTTTGGCCAATAAGTATTACCATAGCCAATTGTCCATACGCCTTTGCTATCCTGGTACGGTTTTGCCCGGTATGCTTCAAACTTCTTAATGTAGTCCACGCCTGCTTTGGATAGCTGCATAAAGCCATTTTTTGACTGTTCAGTATCCCAGTCATTAACTTCAATTAACCAGGCTTTCAGCCGTTCGGGCGTGGTTGTTTTTAACAACTCATTGGCTGTATCAACTTCATTTTGGCTTAGACGCTTATCATCTTGCATCGAGCGAAGCCAATTGAAAAATCCCTCGTGTGTCATGATTTCTCCAGACGATAAAAAACCGCCTAATTGGCGGTTGGTTGGTTATTGGTATCTCGCAAAGTTTTTATAATCTTATCTTTGCGAACATTATTATCGCGATTGACTTTAAGTTGATAAATTAGCCATGCCCAGCCAATTATCATCGCTAGTCTCTGCGGATCGATAGGGCTATCAAACTCTGGATGTTGGTAAAATGTGACCGATGCTGACAACCATGCGATTGTCGTAATAATGATTGGCGCAACATTAAGCGCATTCGTATAGACATTCGGCTTTAAGATAAAAAACCATTTAATAAGTGCAAACAAGCCAAAAATACCGGCAGATGCACATAAGATGACGCTAATGTTTATCATTGTTACCTCCGCCATCTGGTAACTCAAATTGTACCGGACTCACGCTATTGACAACTTTTAAACTGTTTTTTGGACTAGACAGCAAGACAAGCACAAACTGCAAAATCGCACTTGATA
>NZ_DAMALV010000009.1:0-79596 GCF_032069585.1 Moraxella sp. CTOTU48268 | reverse complement strand
CTGTTTTTTGGACTAGACAGCAAGACAAGCACAAACTGCAAAATCGCACTTGATAAAAATGACGATATCGCCGCGTATGTGCTTAAGATTACCTCTGGCGGGTCGCGTCCGTCAGTCATTGCAATCGACAGCGACATACCGCCAAGCACGCCCAAAAAAGGTTTAGCTACGTAAAGATAGCGAAACCTTGTATCGATGTTATCTACTTTGACAAAGATTGACCCAATGCCGCCCAACATACAAAATATCCATACTGGCAGCCAAGATGTTAAAAATGGGGCGGTAATGCCCCACTGATTAACAATCGGCTTGGGCGCTACATCGCCAACTTGTGCAACTGCGACTGTTGATATCATCAGCATGAGCGCAAATACCCAAAGCGCCGATGTTTTAACTCGTTTTTTTGGCATTTACGCCCCCTTAAAAGTAAAAACCCACCGAGTTGGTGGGTTAGCATTGGATTAAAGTGTTTTTAAGTAGTCAATAATCTGTTGCTCTGTTAACGATACGTCTAAGTACAACTCAAAATTATATAAATCCAAATCATTAGGTGGCGTGTCGGAAAAAGACCTGGTATTAATACCTACGCCAGTTAAATCATTAGGGGTAGTTACCGAACCAAAAGCAGCAGAATACTTTTTATTACCTACAAATAGATACACCGTACCTGGTACGCTATATATGGCAAGCGTATGCACAAGATTATCCATTGGAGCAGAATACCCACTAAGATTTTCCATCCTTTTTGGGTCTAATAGAGTAGCTACATTAAAATTAGCTGTAGCTAATGTACCTTGACCCACTGAAAAAAGTCTATCTGAACCTGAAAAAATATCGTTTAAACGATATTTCACGGCCATAAAAGTACCCCTATCATTTCTAGTACTCATTACAGTACCAGTGCGAATACCCTTTTGCGGCATAGCTAAGTAAGCACCGTTTGCATCACTTTTTACAGTCATTGCACCTGTGCCGACCCCTATGAATGGGGCAGGATTAGTGGTTTGACCAAACCTACCATCAATAAGTATTTGGGTAGGGTCTATGTTTGTAGATGTCCCCAGTGCAGCTAAATAAGTAGAGGGTCTAATTGCTAAATCAGGCTCACCAAGAGCTGTGATAACTGGGCGAGCGGCGTAATCATTGATTGATTCGTTTAAGCGGATAATATTAGTCATAGTAATACCTTTTTAGTTAATGGCTGACGTTTCAAATTGGTTTTTAATTGCTGCGATTGCACATTTTTGTGCGATTAAGATATTGTCAGTTGTAACACCAACACTTGCCCCGTTTTGTCCTTGTATGCCCTTAGTAGCTAACCAAGCATCAGTTGGAGCAATACGACTACCAAAGATTGATTTGCGTAAATTAAACACCTCAAGCCATTTAAGCGTTACTGCATAAGCTGCAACAAGCGCAGGGATACCATCTTGTAGATGCAAACCATCTTGGGTCATGTTGCCTGCTTGACCTAGTGTGCCTAGTACTGTACCCCTTGCATTTTGTATAGCTGTATTATTGGGTATCGCATACTCAATCGGTGTGTCCCGCAATACATTTTTAACTGCTTGTACTTGCGCTGTGTAAAACTGTGCGCTGGTTGTAATAGCTGGATTCCAACCCCAACCACCTTCGGGTGACGCTGGGATGGAGTGCCAACCTAATTTTGTGGGGTAGGTAATATTGCCATAGATATAATTAACTAAGTTGTTTAAAAACGGCTGATAAGTTGAATAATCACAACTACGAGCAGATTGTTGTTGCAACGTGATTGTGTCAAAGTCTGCGTAATTTAAACCTTCTTTTAGTGTTTTACTGCCCAGTGATTGCCATGCTTCATTTTCAGATTTATACACTTCTAAATCATAGACTTTTGAATCATTACTCGCAAAATTCCAGTGCTGTTCAAGAGTACATCCTCCATAAAATAGCACTGCAATCTCAAAGTTGGTAATACCTATCTCTTTAAGCAAAAACGGCACATACATAAACGCATCTTGCGTAAACGAGTTACCAATACCTAAAATTTTAAATCGCTTATCATTAACAACAGCGCTTGTTTGTTTGGGATAAGCATTACCGTCTTTATAAATAGCAGATAAAACTCGCCCGTTTTTATCTGTAATTGCATAGCTAAAATTTGCAGAATTGACAGGGGTTAGAACCGCATCTTTAATAAATTGCTTGGTGCGCTCTGTCAATCCGCCGTCAGCAGCCACTTCAATCCATGTTCTACGCCCGTTTTTATCAGTAAAAATAGCCAACTCTGTGCCATTTGCACTACCCGATAAAACGGTACTATTTTTAACAGTATCATCGGTGTAATTTTTAGCCTCAGTCAGCGCGTCATAGCCTTTAACCCACGCGCTGCCTGTGTAACGATAATCGCCATTATTAGTGACAGTATCATTCATCACTTTTGCGACCTGACCAGTTTTTGCGCCAGCGCTTGCTTGCAGATTAGCAAGCGTGTCAAACGCGCCATAATAGCCGCCATATATACCCGCCACTTTTGCATTAATATCGACTTGCGCTTGCGCTGCTAAGTTGCTTACAAACTCAACTTTGCTGTTAATCGTTGCGATTGTCCAAATCATCCGCCCAAGTCTTGAGCGGATTTGTGTGTCAGGCGCGCCACTCATTACATCTGATAATGTTTGCAAATCAAGCGAGCCGTTTTGCATCTGCTCGACCGTCATGATATTCGCCATTAAATTTACTCCATAAAAAAGCCACCTTCGCAGTGGCATTGGTGGCTAGTTTGGGATTAGGTTGTTTTGATAGTCACTATCGTTTTGATAGTAGCGCGGGTCATATAAAGTGGCTGTAATTGATGTTTCAAATAATGATTGACTAGATTTCTCTTCTATCAAGTAGGCATCAAAATTTGTGGTACCTGGCGCCGTGATTGCAAACGCCGTATGACTGACGCCATTAGTTACTAATGGCATTGTAGGTATACGCGCTAACTGCACCGTGTACTCATCAATAATCGATGCGATATCAATCACATCAACAATGCCATTTTTAAGCTGCAAATGGATTGTCAATCCAGTCAATGATGTATCTGGTAGCGGGTAATCAAGTGACAATACAAGATTATTCTGTGCTTCAATCTCGCCTGCGCACAATATCGGTACCGTTGAATCAATAACGGCGATGCGATCCATCTTAGTGACCAAGTCCGCTTCACCATACGCGCCAAACTCGATGGCTTTTCTGCCATACTTCAGCTTATTCCACGCGCGATTAGCGATAAACCATGCTTGAGCTTTATTAGTCACGCCGCGTGTTTCAATCGTTTTGTAGTTTGTTCGCAAACTATCAGGCAACTTTATAACTGCTTCGGCATAATTATCATCTGGGTTCCGCCATTTAAGCTCAACGCCATCATGATTATCTTTGATACCAAATGCTTCACTTACTGTTAAGCTATCTGGCTTCATATTACGATGATTGAATAACAGTAAACTATTAGCGGTTTGACGCTCGAATGCAAAATAATGCTGTCCGTTTTCTCGTCTTGCATTGCAAAAAACCGCTTCAGCGACCAGAGCAATCATTTCTTGATAGCTGGCGTTAGTATCATCAAATGTATAATTAAACTCTGCGGTTTTTTCGGTACCGAAATAATTTATAACGTCATTTGATACCACTCTTAACGCTGCAGTATCAACTTCATTTATTTGCATACGCCCAATATATGGGTCGGTAGCCATAGCTGTCACGATATCCGCAAAGTTTCTTGTTGCCACAAAACCATTTGCTGTGTTTATTTTGCGTGCGAGTATCATGTTGAGCTCGCTGGCATTGGTACCACTACCGATAGCTAAGCGGCGCAAGCGCACTACAGTATCAAGCGGATAAGACATTTTTACTGTCTCGTAAAAACTATATGCTGATTCAACAACTACGTCATTGATAAGATTAGTGTTTTTACCGTTACCATCGTCATTGACGCGTTTTGTTCTAAATCTAAAAGCGCCTTTGAAGGGTAACGATTTTTTAAGCGTTTGTCCGATAGCATTACGGCTAAACGGTACGCCTGTCAATACCAGTCCTTCTCGGTAAACCGCGCCTGTAGGTATGCCATCCACCACCATTTGATACTGCACTTCGATAGCAACTTCTTTGTGCAACTCGCCTTCAGATATCCCATTGGGCGCAACGAAATTAATCATAAAACCAGTGCTATCTTGATTACCTGCGTGATACCAGCCGATCCAATTATCACGCGAGCCGCTAATTTTAATAACACGGCTTGATAACTTTGATTTTTGTAGTTCTGTTAATTCGCCAACGCTATTCCAATTTGCATTGACCATGCCTGGATTGACAAATGTAAGTTTTGTGCTTGTCAAATCAGCAATGGTATATGTGCCATCCAAGCTAAATAGATAACTACTATTTGTCAAAAAAGCCGTTGTTTTAGCATCAACTGGCGCGGACAAAACACTTAAATCAGCGCTCGTTGCTACCACAATCGAATTTTTATCGGCACTTAAAATTGGATAGCTACCCGACAAGTCAATAATATTAACATTTGTTAATACTTGGTGGTTCGTTGTTGTGCTATCACTATTTGTTACCGTTACGGTTTCTGACTTTGATGTATCTATAAATAATGAGCTGATATTTATAAGTCTGTATTGCGCCACATTATTAATATTGGTTGATGATGTGATAATGATAGTGCCATCTAGATTTACCCTAGCTGTGCCTGCTATAAACGAGTCGCCATCAGCGGTTAAAAATGCGCCTGTGATTTTGACTTTTTCGCCAGTTTTAAATCTCTTTGTAAAATCCACGCTAGATGATAGTGTTGATGTCACCCATTCGTTGCCCTCAAAAATATTACTCTCACTGGTAACTGTGGTACTTGCCGCATCAATACCAGTAACACTATAAGCAAGACCAGATGTTTCAACAAATGCGCTATTTGGTGGTACTAAATTTTGTTTGCCGTCAACAGAACTAACTTGCTTGGCAACCAGCGGTACATTGTCAAAATACTCACCGATACTAATTTTTGGCGTTGACGTAACAAGAGATTGATTGGGATCATAAATGCTAATCGAAGCACCCTCGATTGTCTGTATCGGTGTTTCGCCCTCTTTGATGTCAGACTGTTTGATATCAAAATAACCGGTACCAACACATAGCAGGCATTCTTCGACTTGGATATTGTTGCGGTAATACCGATAAACTGGTGCTATCAAGTCAGGGATTGATTTTACTTTGCCGTAAATATCTGGCACACGGCCGCCAACGCGGTGTTGATTTTGACGCTGAGCAAGTGAATTGTTAGTTGACCCATTAACGCCACCCAAGTCTTTAGGCGGCTTAGGCATGTTCATGTAAGTATAAACAGCGGTCGCTACAGACAAGATTGCTGCCGCAATCATTATGGTGCCAGGGTCACCCGCATGACAAACGACTTGATACAAGCCACTAGCATCTTTTAATGCCCATGCTTGCTCTTTGGTCTTGGGTGTTACATCATTTTGCGCACAGATAGCATCTTTGTATAAACGCGCTGTAGGGTATTGCTCACGAATTGCCAGCCACTCAGTCAAAAGGCATTTGTATTCGCGCGTTACGGACTCGGTCGCATCAAGTGGATTAGTGAAAATTCTTAGCATTGTAAAACCTTAGTCGTTTGTATTCTCGCTGCAATTGACGGATTGACTGATAGCGTGTGCCACGTTCGGATAAATGCAGTACGCTACCAGCGTAGTACAATCCAACGTGTAGGCGATTGTCTAATTTAGTCATCAATACTACCGTGCCGTCTGTGGGTGCTTGTACGCGCTCGCTATTTTTAACGTTATGACGTGATGGATTCCCATTGCTATCAAGCGGTTTTGACAAACCTAGAAAATTATCAGCGAAGTCATACCCAAATAGATACTGCCCAGCCTCAATGACAAAATGTACGCAATGATACGATACTCGGTCATGCTGCCTATCTAGTAAACAATCGATACTTTTCACAGTAAGCCTTTTAAGTCAGGATAATCATTAAGATTGTACGTTCTGCCAGTTTTCACTGTATTTTTGTCAGGTGTCTTGGCTTCAAAGGTTGTGGCTTGATGGTCACGGCTCATTGATGTAACGTATAGTCCTTTTATCACATCGATTGGCGTTTCTTTGGCTAACACCATGCTGCCTGCGTCATACGCGTAAGCGCGGTAAACAACTTGCGGATATTCATCGCTATTTGCTTGTCGAATTTTTGCAATAAGCGGCGGGACAATCTCGCCTAAATCCCCTAGAGTGATTTTAAGGTTTTGGTCAAGATTGTCCGTGGTTTCGCCTTTATTGATTAGTAGTGGCGCAAAATCATAGACAACGTATTGACCTAGTTCATTTCGCGCTGATAGCCCATCCGCATGGTTGGTCACAATACGAATTGGCTTATCCCATGTGCTATGGCTGACTTCCAACGTCTCAAGTAGTGCGATTTGAGGCGCACTGTCAAGATGAAATTCCTTGATATCGTTAATTGTCACCATCACGCAAGCCCCGCTGTTGCATTAGGTAAATCTTGATTGACTAATTTTTCTAGTAGGTTGAAATACACATCAGGATTGCCATTGGTTGTATTCCAAATGTAGATAATTTGCTCATCAAAGTTTTCACCGGTTCGATTATTTTTAGCACGTACTTCAAACGATACTTTGTACTTCAATCCATCACGCTCACCGATTTCGAGCGAATCCGCCACGAACTGGCACTCGTAATCTTTGGCAGTATCATCAAACATCAAACGCCACAAAAAAGGCTGTGGCTTGTTTTGTGTGTGTAACCGCCAGAACGCATAAAAGTATTGTTGTTTGGATTTACTATCTAGTAAAACAGACACCCGCGCCTGGTGCACATTATTGACAAACTGCACACGTTGCCGGGCAAATCCACCAAGCAAGGCTTGCTCAAGCAAGCCATTGCCTAATTTTGGATTGTAGCCAGACTGCAGCGGGCATAATGCAAAACTGTTCATTGACGGTTAAACCTCGCTGTTGTGTGTTTCTGTATCTGCCGTGACTCAAACGAGTTAGCTTGTGCGACTTTACCCCAGGACCGCTTAATCATCTTGTCCACCACATCAATAGTAACCGTACCATCAGGTTGACGCTCGGCAGTCACTTGAGCAGATGAATTGTTATACACATTCACATTGCCGCCAGTGGTATTTTGACGCTCATTCAGATAACGGGTTAAGTCTTTATTTTGCCGTGGAGATAGGACGCGCTCACCCTCGTCGAGCAAGAACGTGGTTTCTTTGGGCACATAGTCCAAGCCTCCGTGTGCGATACCTGAAATCTGAGGTACTTGAAGACCTTTAATTTTTGCTGCACTAGCAATTTGTATGCCGGCGGCAGCCCATGACATTGGTCCAGCAAGATATGGACCCACTAAAGGTATCGCTGAAATTGCGGTATAAACAGCACTTTGTGTTTTATGTACATTCAAGGTAGCTTGATAGACTGCATAAGCCCTATCCATAGCTGCAGCCGCACGATAAATTGACGACTGCTCACCGAAAAACACTCTAGCTGCTTCTGCTTGATTTCCAAAGGCTTCTTGCGCTTGCCTAACTTGCAAATCTTTCTTTTGCTTCTCTAAATCAGCAAGTTTTGCGGCGTAGTCAACGTCAAGCGCGTACAGTCTGGCGTAATGCTCTTGCCTTGCTTGTTCAAGCAAGGCATTACGCTCGGTTTCATCGTCAATTCTGAAATTGCCGCGCTCGTCAGTGGCGTTGATTTCGTTTTGACGGTTTTCATACTGACCATAAAGCGATGAGTATTGATTGTTATAATCACGCTGCATTGACCATTTGTTGTATTGCTCAGGACTCATTGACGCTTTCATGGTGCTATCGAGATAGTCATTAGCAGACTGCATGACGCTTTTATTCATATCGTCATTTAGCTTGTCGATTAATGCTTTTTGCGCTCGAGCTTTTTCAGCTTGCGCCCACTTAAAGTTTGCTACGTCTTTTTGGTAGGATTCGTTTTGAAGGGCAACACGACGGTCGCGCTCGGTTGGGTCATTGGCAAAATCGCGTTTAATTTCACGCAGTTTTTTATAATGCTCGATATCAATTTTCTCTTCTTCGGTCGCATATTTGAGCGCGATTGATGAGGTGTACTCGTACATCTCATCGTAATAACGATTTTTCTCTTCCTTAGTGTACTTCGCCCATTTAACCGAGTTTTTAGCGTAAGTTTTATCAATAAGAGCAAGATTATCTTTGTGTTTGGCTTCAATCACTTCATCTTTTGTTGCGTAACGTTCAAAGATAGTTTGTATATTTCGTTGACGTTCTTTTTCTCGCTGTTCGGCTTCGCGTTTGGCATCTTCATTTGATTTGGCAATCAAACTATATGATTCTGACTTAGCAGACGAATAAGGGGATTTAGCGGTGCTAGAACCCCCTTTGATACCTTTTGATGCGGGTGACTGATGGAGTAGGTCAACCGATAGTCCGTCTTCAAACACAATTCGCTGAACGTACCCGCCGCCTTTACTATCATAAAAATTACTGACATTTTTAACGGGTACTTTGGTGGTGATTGGTGTACCCACTGGCATAGCAAAGTCAATACCGCGATGGTATTTAGATGCCCCATTAACACCGATATTGCCACGATAACCATAGTCAGATGTTTTGCGATAAGCGGTCAATGGTTTGCCATCGGCTTGGAAACGCGCTAATTCTGCCGAAGTTAATCGACGACCACCACCAGATACGCGAATATCCAAATGCGCGCCACTACCGATGCCGCTATTACCACTGATTCCCACTAGACGCGCTTGTAATTTTTCAAGTGCCTTAGCGTGATTAAGCGTGGACTTTGCGGCCTTATCTCTTGCATCTGCTTCATCATTCGCTTGTTTAGTGCTTTTACCCAATCCAGGCATTTGCTTGTTTTGCGCCTGAATCATCGCATAGTTTGCTTGAGTGAGTTGGTCAGTGGCAGCGATTTGACCATTGACTGCATTACCGATAGCAGTGTCAAGACTTTTAAATCGGTTAATGACTGAATCAGCCCAGTCTGATCCGAGCGACTTCATAGTGGCATAGCCATTTTTCAGTACTTGCATCTTGGCTGTAAGGCCATCCGCCATGATGAAATCATAGCCTGTAACAGCAATGTTACCGAATTGCGCCATAACTTGACCAATGGTATCGCCAAGTAAAGCTATAGCTCCGCCAAATACCATGATAATCGAGGCAGTGCCTTTGGCCAACACACCCACACCTTGAATAATGCCACCAAGTGCGCTACCTTTTTCCCCACTACTTAAGAAATATTGAGCAAGGCTGCTAAGTACCGGTATCATCGCGCCAGCTAATTGAGATTTAAATCCATTAAAACGCTGGTGTACTGACTGCGTTTGTGCTGCCAATAGTTGTGACTGCTCAATCGCTTCTTTGGTTTTGATGACGCCAGCTTCTTCGAGCGCGTCACGATACTTGTTTAAGATAGCTCCACCGTTATCAAAAATAACAGATAGATTACCCAAGTCACTGCCAAGTGATTCAAAAATAAATCGTTGTTCTTGAGCAGATGCGCCCACCTCATCAAGTTTGTTTTTGATAAGCTGAATCGCCTCGACGCCATCTTTGCCAGATAACGTCTTACCAAATTGACGAATCTGATCTTCTGTCATTTTGGTATTGTTTTTTAAAGCGTCAAAAAAATCAGCTGCGCCACCGCCTTCAGTGGCAGTAAATTCGCCTAACTTTTCCTGTGTATCTGCCAAGATGCTGGCCAATTGCTCTTGGTTTACGCCCAATCCTTCAGATGCTGCTGCCAGTGTCTGAAAATTTTGCACAGAGGTATTCGCGCGGTTAGCGAATGCTGCCATCTCAGCATCTGCTTTGGCGGTTTCGATTGCAAGCTTAGATAATGCACCCAAGCCAATAGCAACACCGCCAACTGCCATACCAGCAAGCGCGCCGCCTACTTTGGTGATACTGCCTTCGATTGAGCCAAACCGCTCATTAAAGCCGTCAATGATACCACCAAGCTGAGTGCCGCCTAGCTCATTTGCCAAGTGTTCACGAAACGCGCTTACAGATTGCTGCATATTGCGTGTGCGGTCGGACGTTTCACGCTCTGCGCGGCTCATACCGTCGGTAAATTCTGACAGGCGCACTGCTAAATCTAGCGTCAATCTTCCAAGAGAGGTAGTAGCCATGGCATTTTCCTTAAGGCAGCACAAAAGCCCCACCAAGCAAGCCTAGTAGGGTTTTGAATTGAGGTTGAAGTTAGGGATTTTTAGCTAAGTCTTGCCATAATAGCATTGACGATAGCAGGCAATTTTTCTTTACTGACACCATCGTTCTTGCCCACAATATCAACAATGCTATCGCTATCGACAATCCAGTGTTGATTTGGGATTAACCTTGCCCGCACGCCTTGATTGATATCAAAGTTCAGCATGATTTTACTGTTTTCCAGCATTCGGGTGACGATGCCTTCTATGATAATCTTCTCATGCACCACAGGAGAAGGAGGCAATACACCGCCTAGCCGTTGTACTTCTTTTTGTAGGTCAAACACATAATTCATAACAATGTCAGCAGTTTTTTCATCAATCAAACCATTGTTTCTACTGACTGGCTTATTTTTCACCATCATAGTTTCATACACATAGGCGATGGCTTCAGGGAGTAGGGGTGTTGGGATATCAATAATATTGTCATAGCCAAATTTGCCCCCGACCATTTTATAGACGTCACTGATTGCCATATTGCCAGCAGATAGTTTGGTACACGCAGCGACTAATACAGCGCGTTGGGTGCTATCGGTGCGGGTGACCATGGCGTCAAATGCGCGGATGACGATTAGGGCAAATTTGGGTGATATCCACATGGCATAGCGGTATACGATTTCTTTGCAAGCATACGTGCCACGATTGTGACCGCCATTAACTTTTCTAATCACTTGGTCACTGTGCAAATTTGCACACTGCATAATTTCTTCAGCCAATTCAGTGACTTCTTGGTTACGAATAAAGAATGCGGGGCGATGTTTTTCAATATTGCCACTTGCTTTGTGCAAATCATTCAGCGAATAAAGACCATCTACCATATTGATGACAGTTTCGGCAATGGTGAAAGTTTGATTGGTTACTGCGATTGCATTCATGATGAACTCCTATGTGATTTTTTTCGATTAAAACCACCCAAAGATAGGGTGCCAAGAGGCTCGAAACCGCACATAGACGGCGGACAGTTTTCCCCTTGCGGGTATTGTATGGCTGTCACCCTCTCGACATAACTGGAGTCATCACAACAACACAGGCATGTTAAGAGTTTGTCGTATTTCAGACATAAAAAATCCACTAGGTTTTCGTAAGTGGGGAACGCTATGTGTGAGTTTTCGAGGCTCAAGGCAAATCATATAGTAAAAAACCCACTTTGTGAAGTAGGTTATATTATTTCTTATAAATTTTAGTACATATAGCAGATATCATAGGGATGGTTTTTAAAGCAGTACAACAACTCATTTTCATCAATATCGTCAAAGTGTTTGCGCCTGAATAAACCATCTCTAGTATATGATACACTATCATCGCTATAAGCGTAGACGAATTCATAGTTTCTATGTCTATAACTTAGATTAAAATAATTTCCACCCGACACTGTTCCAGTTGATACAGTACAAGTACCTGTGTCAATCACGGTATCTCTGTCGAACCTATAGCAAGTTGCTCTCTGATCTGCTGTGAGTTCAGGTTCTGAGTTGGTAGTAGCATATACAAAACATGGTAAAGATGCTAAAACACTTACCAATAATATCTTTTTCACACTATCTTCTCCTACAATAATAAATACAGCATAAAAGGCATATTGAGAGGTGGTTGCTTATTTAATTATTTGCCAAGTAATTTATCATTAACTCAAGTACATCAGCATTATATGGTTGTTTAATCGACAGACTGCGAGTTTTGCCATCCTCAGAGTTAATGTCTAACCCATCGCTAAAAACTGTATAACCAATAAGTTTATTAAATGAATAATTAAAGGACTTCTTTCTGCCTTTGAACATCATGCGCTGATTTGTAATGATAAAATCACCGTTATCAACTGCAACAATGCCTGTTTTGCTTACCATCCTTCCTTTTTGTTGGCCAACTCTAAAACTTACGCCCTTGGCAACTCTAAAATTTACACCAGATGAGCCGCCTTGATAGTTTCTTGATATCACCCTTTCTTCTAATAAATCTGCATTAATAATAAAATGTGCAATTTCGCCACTTTTTAAAATCAATCCGCTGTTGCTGATTACTGGAAGCCTGCCAAATTGAATTTCTCTAAGCTGATTGTGAATGTTTAATATAGCTACCTCGTTTGGGATTTCAGCATCAGAAACCTGCAATACTTGCTGTACTTCGTATATATTTTGTCTTTCTTCCTCAGTCAAAATACCATCGCCGAGTACAGCCTTAAAAGCAGTCTTGTAAGCTTCAATTTTTACTTTGTTAAAATCTTCTTCTTCAATGTTGTACCTTGCAGCCAACTCATTTATGAGTGATAACTCAGAATCAGTTATCTTTCCATCAGAACAAATCTCAAGAAGTTTTTTTCTAAAATCTAGCTTATTGGTTACGTCTAATTTTGCTTCCTTGACTTTATTTACTATATTTCCGAACAATGCCATGCTACATTCCTCCTTCAAGGTTGAGTTTGTAGCATATCGAAAAAATGTTGACTAATCAATTGACATCAACCAAGCCTGCCATTTGTTCTTCAAACGATATTTCAATATCATCTTCATGTGGCATTAGCTCAAGCGGGTCAACGCGTTTATGCGCTTCAACTTTGCCATTGTGGTAAAACGCCATTAAATTACCGATTGATTGCTCAACACGCCTTCCAACGTTAAGACTACCACGTCTTTGGCGGTATTCTGCCCACTGCATGATTTCAGTTTCAGTGAGTGTGGCTTTAACTTCAGCGATTGAATTACCGCCAATGCCAGCCAGTGCTAACTCAAAGAAGAACTCGTCTTCTCCTGCGATTTGCCCTCGACTTCGGCTTTCTTGTCCAGATACTTTTTTAGGCTTTTTGTTCCATAAATTTCATCAAAGATGGCATTTGCCAGTGGGTGGATAAAATTATCTTCGACTTGTTTTTTGGTAAACATTACTTTGCCATCTTCATCAACCAATGACTTGGCAATCCATTCGGGGATAACAGACTCGTCTTGTTCGCCCAGGCGCTTGCGAAATCGCTCACTTTCAGCAAATGCCAATTCTTTGATACGCACATCGACTTCACCAATTTCGCCATCGGGTAAGGGGAACTCAATGGTTACATCGCGAATGTTTGAAATTAATGAGCCGTTTTTGATGTCTTTTAATGATAGTTTTGACATGATTCACCTAGAAAAAGCCGCTTGTTAGGCGGCTTGGTTGATTGAATAATTGGATTTAAGCGGGTAGTTTGTAGAGAGTCGTTACTTTTGTTTGACGCTTCAAGGGGATTGTGTGGTTGACTAGGCTGTCAGGGTCAAATACTGGAGAGTTTTCGCGCAGCTTTGCAATAAAGCTAGACCAAGTTCGTGTGCTCGGCAAAGTCACTTCAGTACCAGTTAAAGTAGGTTCGCCGGTACCGTCAGACCAACCAACATACATTTCAATGGTTTCCTTGTTAGAGGCTGCTTGCACCAGAGTCATGTGACTGGCATTTTCAGGGTCAGTATCAATACCAATAGAGCCTTCACCTGGGGTATTTAGACCCCATTCGCTTGTCTTGGTGTCGGTTTCATCAAGACAAGTGCTGTCAATTTCGGTCTGACTGTCATCACCAAAAGCGATGTTTTTGACGCAGTTGACCTTGGTCAAGGTCGGTTTGGCTGGGTCGCCATGTAAAATCCATACGCCCATACCCTGGGTAAGGACGCCTTTTTTTACTGTTGCCATGAGTAGCTACTCCTATGTTGGCGTTAAAAAACCCGCAGTAGCGGGCAGTGGTAAAATTATCGTTCTAAAATCCAGTTGGCATCAAAGCCACGGGCATAAAGTTTGGTATCAGGCTCATAGTTTGATAGCGCTGGGTTATTTATCCAGCACAAATTTTCAAGCGCCTGACGTGCCAATTCGCGTACGCGATATGCCCGCTGCAAATCTGTATCGTACACCATGAGTTGAAACTGGGTATCATCAAAGTTTGCTGGCGCATCTAAGTGATTATTGGCTTGACCGCTGATTGTCTGCCAAACGATATAGGGCAGTGGTGTTTTATGCGGCGCAACGTCTTCAAAGACTTGCTTGGTTGGGTCAAGTATCGCTTTAAGCTCAGCGCTGGCGTTTAAGTTGCGGTAAATGGGTAAGAAGCTCATCGGGCAATCTCTTTGTCTAATTGGTCTTTAAAGTCAGTGACAAACCCATCTTGCACCCCATCAACATTGTTGTTTAAAGCCGGACGCAGAAATGGCTTGGCGGCTGTGCGCGATGTGCCAAGTTCCACAAAGCGCCAGTACCATGTGTCGCCCCCGGGATTCTCTTTACTGCCAGCTGTAGCATAGGTTTCGCCGACTCTATTTGCTCGACGATTCGCGGTAGTATTTGCATAAGACATAGCGCCCCCACGCACACCCACTTTCATTAGTACAAAACCTTGCTTTGTTTTACTGGCTTTGACCTGGATATTTTTCCAGATGCGCTCAGGTGAATTGCTGTCATCAAGCGCCTTAGCGTTAGCAACTGCGGCTTTTCTCACAACTGCCATGGCTTTACGCGCGGAGCGGGTAGCGGCGTTTTTTTGCTTTTTTGGGTTTGACAGCTCGCGCATTTTGGCGGTGACGTCATCAAGCCCTTCGATTTGCTCTGCCATTTATTCGCCCCTTGAACGCTCGACGCCAGATGACAGTTGAAAGGTGGTATAAATCAGCCCGTTTTCGTTATCATCAAGCCCGTCACTAGCAATGTGATAAATGCGACCACGGTGCAACACACGCATATCTGTAGTAATGTCAGTACGATGACGCACCACCATACGGGCAACTACTTCAGATTGCGCGGCTTGGGCATTGATTAAATCTTTCGACGATAGCGGGGTGATTTTTGCCCAGACTTTGGCATACTCTGTCCACGTCGATGCAATCTCAAAGCCATCTTCATCGCGCCCACCGCCGCCGTATTGCTCAATAGTCACTTGAGTGCGTAATTCACCCGCTGCAATGCCCATGCTTATCCATCCAAGTATTGTGAGCCCTCTGGCTCATCTTCTTGCTCGTACATCTGAGCAATAAGCTCATTGTTTTGTTGTAGTGACTGTAAAATGATTTCGTCTTTGGCTTCGTGCTGTTCAATCAGACGTTGATTTTGCTGAATCAGTTGATTGTTTTGTTTGATCAGCTCCAGCATTAAGTCGCTGCAGCACTTGTTTGATTCGCTCACTTGCAATCTCCGCTTGTTTTTTAATCCATTCGCGTCGCGCTTCGCAGCCTTTGCATGCCATTTAAACCCCCATCACTCGATAGGGCTGCAGATGATGTTTTGCGCCCATTGGCAATTCATTCGCCGCTTTATCAGTGGTATTCTCACGATTAGCGTACAAATCGCCAAGAATCAGCAAAATCCCAATTTCAAGCGCAGGATTGACCACAATGCCGCGTATCTGCATGGTTAATTCATACTTAGCCGCTTGGTTGCTTTCTTCAATCAGCTGCAGCATTTCACCTTCTGGCGTCGGTACTGGTACGCTGGTGATTTGAACCACACTTGACAGTTGAGCAGCGGCAGCGACCCTTGCGGCATTTAATTCTTCGACAGTCGAATAAATGCGACGACCGATAAACTGCTCAGCTGTCTCGATGGCAGAAGCAAGCTTACGCTCGACTTGTGACTGATCAGCCTCGTCGGCATATACATGCTGCATGGCGACTTCGATTGGGATGATGCTCATTTTATTACCTGGTATTATTCAGACTTGTTAACAGGGTCTTTCGCCATTTTGTTTTTTGGTGGTACTGGTTCAGACTTTTCACCGATTAAACCCATTGCCATTAAGGTCTTGGCATCTTGTTCATTGGTGACAGTTCGTACATCACCTTGGTTATACTGCTTATCACCCCAGTGCTCACGTAGTACGGTATATTTCATGACTAGCTCCTTTACTATGACAAAATTAACTGCATCAATTGACTTTGGCATAATAAAAAATGCAACGATGACCAACACCGCTGCATTTTTGAGAAATTAACTATTATTTGTTGCAAAAACTAGAATTTAAGCCGTTTTCGCTGCCAATGTGCCGTAGATAAACGCTTGAGGGCGATACACTGCCAAGGCAAGGCGTTCTTCACAAAGAATCGTCAACAAGTTACGGATAAAGTCGTCGTTTTCAAAACCGACCTCGATACTCGCTTCTTCAGCATCAAAGATTTGCGCCGCCATATTAAACGCACCCGTCAAAAACTTGGTCGGTGCAATCGCTTGGGTTTCGACTACTGGTAGGCGCCATAATGTCGGATTAGCTTCGCCTTGCGGTTGGCCAATGATATAACGACCTTCGTTATCTTTTAGTGTTTCAATGGTCGCCCAGTCAATTGGGTTAAGCACGTGACCACTTGCTGGGTACTCAGCCAATACTGCTTGAAGCATCGCATAGCGAATCTGGTCGATAATCGTATAAGTCGCTACGGTGGTCGCTGGGTTAGCAAACGCGGTTGCTTGTGGGATAATACCTTTGATATTACCATTCAAACCGTCGCCATTAAGCAGCTGCTTTTCTTCAACCAGTTTAAGACCATACATCAAACGACCATCGATATAGCTCGCCAGCATTGGGGCATCGTGCATAATCTGCTTTGAGGCCTTGATATAGTGAGCAATGGTTTCGACGTTAGTCGTCACCTGGTCAAACTTCAAATCAGACTGGGCTTTTTTATCACCTTCATTTGCTTGAGCAGCGGCATTATTGGTAAAGCCAGTTTCGCGCATGTAAGTGATGGCGTTGCTGTTAGTCGTACCGGACATCAACAAATCACGGATAGTCAGGCGCATTTGATTTGGTGCGATAATGCCTTGCACGTACTGAGGCGTAACCAATGCACCCGCTGCACCAGGACTGGCTGTCGTAGCACTGGTGATAGTTTCGGCTTTGACGGACATTTTGGCATGGCGTACACCACGCGGATCAGCAATCAGTTGTTTAAACTGCTCGCTATCTGCCATTTGACGGCCTAGTGACTTGGCAACAGGCTCTTCGCCACCACGGCGGGCGGTTTTTTGCTCGATATCTTTGACTTGTTCGCTAAGTTCATTAAACTTAGTTAACGCTTCGTCAGCGCTGTCCTTAGCTGCTTGGCTAAGTTTTTCGCCTTTTTCCATACGGCCATTGATTTCTTCGGCTTGGGCTTTGACTTTGTCAGTGGCTTCAGCAAATTTCTTGGCGAGCATGACATTGTCGGCATTTTCATTGTCTTTAGTAAACATGATTGCTTCCTTAAATTGAATTTAAAATTGCTAAGATTTGAGCAGTATCATCACCGCTTTTTTCGCTTGTTGAGTTGCTGTCAGGCTCGCCCTGTAGCAGTGAGCGCAAACCATGCCCAGCGATGGCAGTGGCTTGGCTTTTTGAGAATCCTGCCTCACGCAAGAATTTCTCAAAGTCAGATAAAGAGGGTAGTTCTCCCTTCGCCAAATGCGATTTGACCGCATCGATGCGACTATCAGTGTTGGCGGGGAAAGTGACGATTGAGATTTCACGTAAATCTAGTTTGAGAAGGTTATAGACACCTTGTTCATTGTCGATGCTATATTCTTTGACGTAGTAGCCAATCGACAAACCATCGATAGCGCCATGTTTAAGTAGCGCATGGGCTTCTTTGGCTTTGGCCACATCATTGATAAGTAGTTGACCTTCGCCATACAAGCCTTTGTCATCTTCATATAGCTTGGTCCATACACCTAGTACAGTCGCTTTGTCGTGTTGCCACAAAATAGGTGGTAATTTGCCCTTGGCTTGCCATTCATTGAGCGAATCAACAAATGCACCTTTGCGCACCACGTCACCATAGCTGTCTTCAACGTCAAAAACATTACAGTAGCCCGAAAAAAAACCGTCTTCAGAGACGGTTTCGGCTTTAAAATTCATAAAATCTTTAGTTTTGATTGCCATTTGTCTGTCCTGTTTTTTGGTTTGCCACGGCTTGCAACATTTCAATCGGTGTTAAGTTGAGCTGAACGGTTAATGAGTCAGCACCTTCAACGGGTGGTAATTCTTCAAGCTCTCGCACTTCGTTACGACTCATCCAGCCATTTTGTAATGCTGATGTGTAAAACGTCGCTCGACCTTGGCTATCAGCTCGAAGCAAACCTTCGACACTGAATTTTGGTTTAAACTTTAAGCGCTCAGCGGGTGTCAGTAGTTTTTTAACAATTTGCTGTTCAATGCGGACCAGGTTTGGGCGCAAAGAAAACTGCAAGTAGCCAAGTTTCATGCCTTCGAGCGAACTTGCCCAGCTCGATGCCTTATCCGTGTGATAAATCATTTGCGGCGGTGTCGCAAAGGTTCGACAAATCTCTTCAATGCCGAAATATCTACTCTGTAGCAACTGAGCATCTTGGGGACTGATTCGCACATTACCCGTGCTGACCACTTCCATGCCAGCCTCGAGAACCATAAACTTACCAGCATTTTCAGGCTTGCCAAATTCTTCAAGGTTTGCCCGTAAGCGATCACGTTGTTGATCGTTGAGATTGGTGCCGCCAGTTTTTAAAAACCCGCCCGCCTTTAACCCATTTTTAAATTCTTGATTGGCGGCAGTGTTGGCATCAATCTGAAAACCCATGACTGACGCTTGGTACTGAATTGGTGATAAACCAATAAAGCCATCAAGCGTGAAGCCTTTTAAGTGAAACACATCGGCATCAGCATAGTTATAAACTGTCCGACCTTCACGATAAAGATAGGTAACGATGCCGTCTTTGCTGCGATAAGTCGTCACTTGCTCAGGATTTAAGACTTCAAGCGAAATTACTTGTCCATTGCGCGAACTACGCACAATATGCGCATAAGCATTACCCCATAAATCCAACGCCGCAGCCATCGCCTCCCAGAACTCACTGGCAGTCATATCAGCATTGGGCGAGTCGTGCAAAATACGATAAAGATAATGGTCTTTTGCAATAGTTTTGTCTTCGTTATACAAATGCAGTGGCAGACTTGCAATTGTTTGGCTGCGCAATCTTACACATGCCCAAACCGCTGCAAGTTTTAACGCCGTTTCAGGTGTAACTGGATTGCCCGAGGCGGTGGAAGAACCGCGATGTGATTCTGCTTTGCTGTCTTTGTCGAGGCGCTTTGTGCCAAACAAGCCACCAAATAATCGCCCCCAAAAGCTTGGTGCTGTCATATTTTTACCTACGCAATAATCATATTATCCAAATATTCATCCATACTGCTGCCACTATCCACGCCAGCCAGTACCATGGCACGGCTAATCCCCATCAACAATGCCACCAAGCCATCAATCTTTTTGGCATTGGTTTCTTTGCGTGGGAATACGTTGCCATTGGCATCTTCACGAGCCACGGTATTGCCAACCATCCATGACAAAATCGGATTGCCATCATGCTGAAAACGTCCAGATTTTATCGCAGCCTCAAGCTCACGCATGGCAGGGGAGAATGTCTTGACATTCTTGGGTATCTTGACCGTCTCATAGCCTTCATCACTGATTTTTTTAGCGACTTGAAAACCACCCCATTCATCGTAGGGAACTTCTGATAATGCTACGCGCTCAGCATCTGCAATCAAGTCATCAGCAATAGCGACCAAATCATTTTCAGCGCCATCATGGACTTCGATTAACCCTTGATTCATCCACTTTTGATAGCGGTCTTTTGCCCCGGTTTCCTCACCGTTATACACGGTGTCTTCAGGTAGATAAAACCAAGGAGACACGCAGCGATATTGAATCTTGCCATCGTCATCAACCCAATAAAACAGATTGATACGAGCCGCCATATCAACTTTGGACGCCAAGTCAATCGCCATCACACAAGGCGTGGCTTCAAAGTCTTCAAATTTAAGGTCAGGATTTGCCCTAGCTTTCCATGTTTCCATGTTAAAAAATGCGGCGCGGGCAGATACCCAAACATTGAGATGCTTGGTTTTAAAGCTGTTTTGACGTGAAGCGTTGTTAATCGCCTTTGTCTGTTGTGACTGCAGAAAGTCGGCATAAACAGAGACGTTAAAATTCGGATTGGCTTTGGCTAAAACATTGATGTCTGTCCAATCATCACCATCATCAATCGTCCAAATCCAGCCAAACAGCTCATCATCTGGCACATTGCCCAATAGCATTTCTTGGACACGTGCCCGCAACTCATAACAAGGGCCTTCGATGTTATAGCCAGCGGTAGTAATGGTAAAAATAAGCGGTTGGCGACGTGCACCCATACCCGTTTGCATCGTGTCATACAATCGGCTGTCTGGGTGTTCATGGTATTCGTCCACGATGGCACAATGTGGCGACTGACCATCTGGCGGGTCGCCAATAATCGGCTCAAAGATTGCCCCGTCTTCTGGGCGTTCAAGACTTGCTGCATTAATCTGTATACCAGCGGCTTCAATCAACTCAGGTGAGCGCAGTGCCATCAAGCGAGCGGGCTTAAATACTTCCCACGCCTGTTTCTCGGTTGTCGCACCCGAGTAAACCTCGGAGCCAAACTCGCCATCATTGGCGAACATATTGAGCGCTACGCCTGCAGCGATTGCAGACTTACCATTTTTACGTGGTACTTCCCAATATGACTCGCGGAATCGGCGATAACCGTCTTTTTTGCGCACCCAGCCAAACGTGACGGCAATACCAAATTTCTGCCATGGCTCAAGCTGAATTTTTTGGCGTTTTAAAGCCCATTCACCCTTGGTATGGGGTAGAAGCTCGATAAAAAGTATCTTTTTTTCGGCTAATTTAGGCTCAAATTTATACGGATAATCGCGACTTTTAGATTTTTTTAAATCGTCTAGGTGACGCTGACAGGCCAAAACCACCCATTTACAAGCGGGTACTTTCCCTGCTACAACTTGTTTCGCCCACTTATTTGCGATATCGACGTTTGGATAAGCTGTCATAAACGTCTCGCAAAGTAGTTACATATCAAGCACGCTCGCAAAAGAGTTGATTTTTTCTTTCTTACCCGGCCCTAAAAGACGCTGACGGGATGACGGATCAAGACCAAGCATAGCGCCGAAAGTTGCC
The DNA here is from genome assembly GCF_032069585.1 of Moraxella sp. CTOTU48268. Lineage (NCBI taxonomy): Bacteria > Pseudomonadati > Pseudomonadota > Gammaproteobacteria > Moraxellales > Moraxellaceae > Moraxella > Moraxella sp. CTOTU48268. The sequence continues at coordinate 58,360 of NZ_DAMALV010000009.1, read as the reverse complement.
ATCTGTTTCATGGCCTCGTTGATACCAGTGAGCGCGGGGTTTTTAATTGGACCACCCATTGCCCCTTGAACAGTCACTCCGTTTTCAACAATTTCCTGTTGGCATTTACGGTAGTTCTCATAAGCCATGCAAAACGCTTCGACGTTATGCATATCTGTAATTCGCAGCACGCCGTTTTTAAGCAGCTCTGGCACAACTGACTGCCAAATCACTGGTGCAAATTCTAACCCCTCGAAATATAACGGCGGGGCAATGTCCACGACCTCGGTAAAATCAGGCGCATTTTTATTGAGTGGTCTTTTACCAGGATTACCATCTGCGCGTTTAATCTCGGTTGGCTTAGCCTTGCGACCGCGACCTGGTACCGATGCAATTCCACCCATAACCTTTACTCTTTTTTACTGTCCACTACATGAGCGTTTGAATTTTTGTCAAGCAAGGCAAATGGTAAGCCTTGGCCATTATTACGCCAGTCCACTAAAAAAGTCACATGCAAACCTGGTGGCTGCATCCCAGGTTTATACTCATCAAACTTAACTTCCATTTGACCCGGTAAAATCTTGCCCGTCTCTAAATCAACCAAGCCAAAACCACCGTCCTTCATGGGTGCAATGCCAATCATAAAATCAACCTATCGTCAACCAGTTAAACTTTTAATTTCGCGTGCGTAAAAATTTTAGGAGGGGGGCGGTCACCAGGGGCTTACCCTCTGAACTTTTCACCCACCCCCGCCACCAGCGGCGGATTCGGATTGAGTTTTGGCCTTGTGACAGGCTCGGCAAAGTGCCTGAAGGTTGTCGATGTCATCGGTGCCGCCGCTTGCCTTGTTGATGATGTGGTCAACGTCGGTGGCTGGCGTGATGCGTCCTTTAGCTTCGCATGCCTGGCATAGATAACCATCTCGCTCAAGTACTTGGGCACGTAGCTTACGCCAAGCGTAACCATAGCCACGCTCAGTCGTATTGCCTTTGGATTGCTGACGCTTTGCCCAGCCAGTGCGTTCACTGGCATGGTCATCGCAATAGCCTTGCTGACTGCGTGACTTGACCAGATTAGGACAGCCATAGTGACGGCATGGGCGACTCATTACTTTGACTCATTGACCATTGCTTCAGCTTGGGCCTTGGCTTCTTCAACGGTATCACCTTCACCGATGAAAGCGGTATCTTCAGACTCGCCATAGATAACGTATGAGTACTTACCATCTTCCAGATAAGCAACCCAGCCATCACCACTGCCAACGATGTCAGCGTTCTCAAATAACACAGCATGTTCAGTCATATCGAATCCAGGAATAAAAAAAGCCAGCCATGTGAGGATTCATGGCTGGCAAAGTAATTGGTGTGGATGTCGTTGAAGCGAGTTACTGTCCTTTTAGACGGGCTCATTGTGGCAATCCACGGTTACCCACGCTGACACTTAACGACTTTATATTGCAGTTGGAGTCTTATCGATTGACAGGCATGTGGCTCCACTTACGCTGATTGCACATGGCATGTGACTGCAATATTTTAGGCAACAAAAAAGCCACTGGCGATTAACCGGTGGCTTTATATAAAATTTGACTCTATACAAATGATACCTCGCAGTGCGGCATGCGTCAATCATTATTTTATATAGAAAATCCTTTAGATGGATCGAGCATTTGGATTTTTAAGAAATTCTCTGTTTTATTCATTTTCTCGGTATCATCGGATATATCGGACAACCAAGTTTCTACTGCATTTAACACTTCAGCGCCAAATTCGCTAACTTGTAATTGAAGGGTGGTGTGTTTTGTATTTCTGTGTATGAATATACCAGAAGTCGTAGGTTGCACAAATTTAAACTTCTCAAGAATTTCTCGTGCCCTTTGTGTAGTAATGTCATCACTTCCTTCATGTAAATACGCGCAACGTAAGGCATAAAAATCTGAGCCTGTTAAGAATACATGCTCTTGCCTTTCAGCACCTACTGCCGAAGTATAAGTTGGTTTCAAATATTTGTTATACCAATTTATTGTTCTTGCTTTTGAACCTAATGAAGGCTCGTCAATTTTACCGCAAATATCTGGCAAGGTTAATGAAATGAAAAGAACAGCATACCAATTTTCTGTATCAAGCGACTTTCTTAAAGCATTAGTAAAATTATTCATTTTATTCAGTTCCTTATTACGTTTATTATAACATTAAGATTTTGAAATCCTTTTGATGATGAAAATTTATAAAAATCATTTAAAACTGTAATAAAAATTATTTAATTTTAAACACTTACATAATATATAAGAATTATTCTTTTTACAATTAAGATTATCAGATTACAAACTCTGTGATTTGATGAACCCTAAATTCTGACGATAGCTGCTGACGTCTTTATCTATCTGTAAACTTAAATCTTTGATTTGGTCGGATAGCATTCTTTGATAGCTAAGCATTTGGTTGCTATATGTGCGGTCATTCATATTAATCCCACTGAATACCAAACGACCCTGTACCGTATAAAGCTCCCACAAATCGTACAGAGTAAAGTACAAAACCATCCGTGCCATCTTACTTGCCATGTCATCGATAGAGTAGGGACAGCCTTTAGGCATTGCTTTTTTATCCGCTCGACACTGAGCTGCCATCTTGCCCGCTAAGTGATCGGCGATAATATCAAACTGATCCTGGTCATATCCCCAGACAAGTAAGCTTGCCAGCGCACGTGCCGGCTTGGACTTAATCATGGCCACAGCTGCGCATCGGTCCTCCCATGTAACCTCAGGTGTGCCACCACCTTTGCCAATATCAAACCTGACCGTTTTTGCATGCATAGTTGACTCTAGCCATTCAAGCGCCTCAAGATTCAGTAAGCGACTTTGACCAAAACGTTTCCTCAAAATATCACTCTTCATTTATTTTTCCTTTGCTTACTGTGACGATGTTTTTTAAATTTTGACTTTCTTTTACGCTCTTTTAAATCAAAGCTTTCATCAAGTAATTCTTTGACTTCCATAAGCGTAAAAGGTTTGCGCTGGTCAAACTTGGTGTATTGCATCATGTACCTTTTTTACCCTGAGCCAATTGCGCTGATTTAATCTCCGATGGTTTCTTTGGCATCTGAACCATGCCTTTGGTAATCAGGCGATGATACTTCCATGTCATCATGCCAGCATCGCGGGCGTGCTCGCTGCATCGCTTGCCAGTCCAGCCAGTACGCTCACGAAAATCTTTCTCAGTCATCTTGGTTAAGCCTTGCAAGTGAGCAGGCGGTACTAGCAAGTAGGGGATATCGTGATACTCGCAAAACTCTTCCCAGATTGCGCCATCACGATTGACCGAGCCAACACCTTTGAGACGCTCACGTCCTACATCATGGCGTACCCATTTGCGCTGGCGTGTGTCTTCGATGCAGACTATAAATTCATGACCATAAACTGGGCATGATGGATTAAGCGTACCCTGATAAGTTTGCATGACAACTTGCTGTGCTTGAATGATGCCCAAAGTCTCAAGCTCTGTAATTGCACCATTAAAGTTGATGGCAAACCCCGTCTTGGTGCCAGTATCGATGCCTATGATGATCAATTAAATTCTCCAAAGTGTGACTTGATGATTGCTGAAATAATTTTGTTAGTTTTGGCCAGTTTAGGGTTAGCAGTCTTGAATGTTAATTCTAGGGGGCGCTTTCGGCACTTCTCGCATTTACCCATAAAAATATCGTTCGATGACGTCAACTTTGAACCACAAACACATTTGTACTGATTAAACACTTACGACTCCTTTATGATTAAATTCCCCATATCATGGTCAATCGCCAATCCATTGTCTTGCCAGCCGCGATGCCACTTAAAATACTGGTCATAGAACGGATTGTCTTTGACCATCCTAATTTTTCCTGACCACTGCTTTTGCCTGTGAGCATCTTCAATGCGCTGCAAGGCAAAGACTTGATAGCCAAGGGTGGTTAACGCTTTCACGCCACCGCTCCTGATAATTCATCTTTCAGAATTTGGTATGCCTCGGCGAAGGTGTAAAATTTACCCATCTTCTCGGTGACTGCCTCAAAGGTGCCTTTGGCGTCCATACCCTCAAGTGGCATGTAATTTTGACCATAAGCGCTAAACATACCAGGTAACTTTTTGGCTGGCGCTACAGGTGCATGGCTTGGGTGATAGGTTTGGTCTGACTGGCTAGATTGACGGTAAATCTCTGGTAAATCGTCATCATGTACCACAGGTGCGGCTACTGCTTGCTTCGACGCATGTTGTTTATTTGCTAAAATCTTGAACCAATCGATAAACTTGGTCATTCGGTAACTATCATCGACCAAAGATACTTTACCTTGAGCTGCCATGTTTGCGTTGTAGCCTTTGAACTTTTGCGCCTCGGTTGAGTACAAGTCCTGTGGTAATACCATGTGAATATCATTGTCCTGCAGAATTTCAATGAAGTCTGAGTATTCAGGTTCCACCCAATCACGAATGTCAAAATTTTGCTCGCGCGGTGTAGTGTTGTTTTTATCTTGGTTATTGGTTACTGGTTCTTGGTTATTGGTTATAGCGTCATGAAATGCGTTACTTTCAGAATTTCCAACGTTACCAGTTTCGTTACCAACGTTACCGCTAACGTTACCCAAGTTAGTACCAAAAAAGTTACCGTGTAATTCTCTTAGCGTCTTCATATCTGCATTGGGGTCGAAGTCAGCGCCTAAGTCTTGTAAGTCTGCAATGATTTTTTTACGCTCAGCTTTTGATTTAGCAGTTCTTTCTGCCTGCGTTAAAACGTTACCTTTTTTGTCATTGGTAACGTTTTGAACGTTACCGATAACGTTACCAACGTTACTTTTAACGTTACCGATATCGTTACCAGTAATGTTACCTTGCGTTACCTCTCTTGTATGGTCATATACGCGTCCGCCGTTTGCATGATGATAGTTTTTGATTTCGTTATCGATGCGGGCGTGGTGATAACATTCGACTGTGTCACCAGTTAGCTTGAGTTTTTTGACTTTGAAAAACTCAGATAGAACAGACTGCAACGCTTGGCGCTCATCGTCAGTTTTGAGCATCAACACGCGTGCAATGTAGTCAATGTCATTGGCCGGCATTGGACGCTCGTTGAGATAGTACCAATCGATTAGGCTGCGATAGACATAGTGCTCAGTTGGTGTAAGGTGGGCAGTATGACTACGATAGTCGCCAATGTTGAAGTTATAAAAATACATCACGCCACCTCTCGAGTATAAATTTTGGCAAGGTGAGTCAATCCTTTTGGCGTAAACATTGGTTGCATGGTCGCTCGCTCGGTTGAATCACTACCACGATACAACACAGACTTTTGGGCCATAAATCCCTGTTGAATGCGATTAGCGTAGGCTTTTAGCCGTTCGCAGTCATCACGGTATAACCAACCATGCTTAAGGCACCAACTAATAAAGTCGCTCTGTTTTGCTCCCAATGCTTTGGCAGTATCTCGAATATTGCTATTGCCTTTAGCATGAGTAATGGCATCAAGCGCTTGCGCCTTGGGTTGTAGCTCAGCCACTTGAGCAATGGCTTGTTGCTGGCGCTCCATGGCATCTGCCCATGCACGTGCAGCTTGTACTGGGTCAGCAAAGTTGGGTAGGGCATTGTTTTGGGTTTCAAGCTCTTGCCAGCGATCAATGACTGCAGCAGTAAATTCTGGAGATAGACGCGCAACGACAACAAGACTGTCACGTTTGTCTGATAAAAATTCTGTATACCATTGACCGTTTTGTGGGTGCATGTATTGGTGGGGTGTCGTAGATTTTACGATACCCCCATCTATCAAGCTTCTAATAAGTTTTAGCACATTGTCATGCGGTTTTTGGCAAAGCTGAGCAATCTCTCGGCTTGACATTGTTTGTGCTGTTTGTTTTAATATCGCTAAGTTATTCATTAATTACATCTCCTGTGATTAATACCAAAGCCCTAATGATTGCCGTCATTAGGGTTTTTTATTTTTGCCACACGCCTCTGTACTTTCTGTACCCAAGATCGGTTAAAACGCTTTGTAAAACTTCGCGGTTATTAAATCCTTTTAGTTCAGACTCTAGGATGCGCTTGCTATTCATTTTGACAATCTTGCTATGTATGACTTTATAAATTGCTGATTTGTCATTTAGATTGACGCTAGACTGCACGACTTGCTTACAAGTCGTAGATGCATGGCTAGGTTTATGATTAGCAGACAGTAACTTATAGCTTCTAATAAAGTAGCCATCGTACTCTGGCATCACACCCATACCTTGTTTCGCAAGTTGTTTTTTTGCCTGGTACATGTGTTGTTGTATTTTGATGCGATTACCTTCACCAAAGTCTGGCAATACTAACTCGCCCTTTGTTAAAAGGGTTTCTACGATTTGGCTAGTAGTTACGATTTGCATGGTTAGTTACCACCTTGCTCAAGTGGCATCACGACATCTTTGGCGACCAGCAAGCCATTTAGCATAAAAACGTGGGCATCCGCTTCATTATGATGATGTTCGTCTCGAGCATCGATAATGTGAGCTTGCGCTTTGTTGTCAGTGCGGATTGCTTCATGACAACATACGCCGTCAGTGTTATTGCAATATTTACAATCATCTGGGTTGAATTTCGCCATTGGTATCTCCTTATGACATTGGCTTAAGTGGTTTTGGTGGTCGAGTCGCTTGGCGATGAATCTGCTCAGCGTGATCAGCAATCCAAGCGATAGGGTTAACTTTGGCACCACACGTCAGGCACGTGAGCTCATCATCGCGTCGGTTAAAGCTGACGTTGTGATGCAAGCAAGGCTGTTTGTCTTGGTGATGACGTGCGAAGTCAACTTTGACTGTGATGCCATCATCACTTGCATCAATGATGTACTGGGTGGCTGATTTGGTCATTTTTTAGTATCAAATGGGTTGCTGTGGTCTGTATCAATTTGCATTGCTTGTTTGATGCAGTAGAGCGTCTGGATTGTCTCGTCAAGCGCTTGATTGATATCTTTGCGCTCAATGTGATCAAGATAACCATCTGCCAAAGCGTCACTGAATACTTTGCAAGTATTGCCGTGTGCGTTTGATGCGTTCAGCAACATGGCAATTAGCGACTGCTCAGTAACTTGTGATGTAGGAAGAAGGGCAAACGTGCCGCCAAGCTCGCCCGCCATGGCTTCAATGATTCTATAATCACCCGTCACTGCCATCATGCGCACAGCTTCATCAAGGCGTAAATGGTGCGTATCTGTAGTAGGATTGACTTTATTGCGTAGAACCTGTGGCGACTTTATGCCCATACGCGGCGCTAGGCTTTCGGCACCGCCTGGGTAGTCATGTACGGTAGCGTGGGTGGCATCTTTGACGTTCATGTTTTATTACTCGTTTGTTGCTGTGTTGGTTAAACGTATTTTTATTTTTACGCTGGGGTTATAGTTTCATCACAAGTTAATGGTTTGCTGAGATCGGCTTTTAACGCGCCCTTTGTTTTTATCTCAATCAATGATTGAGTTTTCTCAGGTATCCCATTGGCACGCCAAGTACTAAGCGTACTTTTAGCAGCGATTTTGGTTTTTAAAAAAAGCTGATTATCATTTGGAACATTATAAAAAATGAGTAAATCATCAACAGTCATGTTCGGATTTCCAAATATTAATAGTTCGTTTATTAGAACATAACGTTCGAGTAATTGTCAATCGGTTGTGTTCAAATATACGAACGCGGTAAGGAGTAATTTGTATGAAAGACATTGCTGATAGAATTCAAGAACGCATGCAGGTGACAGGGATTAAGCAAGCTGATATCCAGCGGGCTACTGGCGCAGGTAAAGCTACTATTTCTGGGTGGGTCAAAGGCTCAACTAAACCATCTAGCGAATATCTGACACCATTAGCCAGTGTCTTGAAGTGCAATACAAATTGGTTGCTTACTGGTCAAGGCAATCCAAGTGACCAAGTTATCAGCTCGGCAGGCATTGCTAATATTGAAGCTATCCCCCAAAAAATAAGAAAGGCGCCAGTATTGAATTGGGTGCAAGCGGGTGAATTTACTGATATCTATGAGAATGGGTATGATGAGTATGAATATTTCTACGATGACGGTTATGGACTGCAGGTGTATTGGCTACATATACGCGGCGATAGTATGGAACCGCAATTCTTTGAAGGCGACAAGATTTTAGTAGATGCTGAACGACAGGCTAACGCTGGTGATTATGTGATTGCCATGGTTGACCATGAATCTCAAGCGACATTCAAACGATTCAAACCGTGTGGCTACGATGAAAAGCTAGGTCGTGAATACTGCCAACTCGTACCGCTTAACGAGTTTTATCCTATTATTGACAGTCGAGCCGTGCATATTAATATCATCGGTGTGGTGGTCAAACATGAAAGGAAGCTTATATGAAAAGAATGATGCTTGTGTTGCTGCTTTTTGCTACAAATACCTATGCTAGTGAATGGGAGTCTTTGATTAAAAATGAAAAAGGGGAGATTTACTTCTCGCCATCTTCGCTTTCTAAAGATGGGCTTGATAGAACATTGGTTTGGGTAAAGTTCGTTGATAAAAGCAAAGAAACTGGGTTTTCTAATATAAAAATGCTAAAGGTTGTAGACTGTGAAAAACGCCAAGTCGGTACTGGTGCTTTTAAAGGTTATAAAGGTAGTAAGCTAGTAAAAGATATGGACTTACCGCCGCTTATGGCTCAGATGAATACGCCTGATCCTGATGGCTTTGATGCTGTTTTGGTTAAAGGTCTTTGCGAAATATAAATAGGGTGCTGACATGTACAGGAATGATTACCCTAAGTCTAAGCCAATCCTTTCAGGCTGGTCATTAGAGAATGTTGACCCTGACCATTATTTCATCGTTTGGTTTATCTACAATGCTGAGCTGATCACGCCAGTGACAAGATGCAAAGAATGGTGTGTGTATCGAGAGATTGAGTTGGATTTTTAGGGAGAGAATTGAAATGTGGAATATTCATGGAGTTATACCACCAATAGCAATTGGTGAGGATGGTCATAGTGCTAATCGTTCTCCTTATCTTATAAATATAATTGATTTTATACAGAGATTTTCCTTCACTGTCGAGCGCACAGAGATTTTGTCTGGGCTTTTAGCCTATAGACAATACTTATATAGTTTAGATATTGTCAATGGTTTACAATGGATTAATGGCAGTTTTACCGAAAATGTAGAGGTGCTAAGAGGAAGGCCACCTGCTGATATTGATTTGGTAACCCTTGGAGATTTGTCAAAAATTAACAACCTATTATGGGTCAATAATAATCCTTCATTCTTTGATAGGGCTTATTTAAAAGAGAATTACAAGGTCGATGCTTATACAATTGATTTGTCAAAACCTTCATCGAGTAATGTAAATATCATTACATATTGGTACAGCATGTGGTCTCATCAAAGAGAAACTGATATATGGAAAGGATTTTTCACAATACCACTATCCCCAAATGAAGATATTATTGCAGGGGATTTTTTGAAAGGAGTTAGTAGTCATGCGTGAACATGATTACAATAAATTATTGGCCGAAAAAAATACCCTTATTCATTTAATAGAGAATTCCTCGGGGGATGATTTTATCGGTCAAATGAGTTTGAAGTCACGCTTAAATTCTATAGAGAATGTATTGTCGTCTATTGACCCAGTGCATCTTATTAAAAAAGCTGTAATAACTTTTCGTGGCAAGCCTGTTCATGAAAGTCATGGTATTACGGCTGAATTTTCTGGCAAAGCAATAGATAGCTTGAATAATATGGTGGCAAGCGTTGTTGCCAGTCTTAATAATAACCTCAAACACCATGGTCCTATCCCTGATAGAGAGCAACATCAGTTAATGATTACAGGGACGGCTGTAGGCTCATTTGGGTTCGAGTTCGAGCTACCACCACCTAATTTCGACTTATTAGCAGAGCGAAATACCTCAGAAAATGCAATTGTTGATATTCAAATGCTTTTAGAGCTTGCTATCAACGGCAATGATGAAGAGATTAGCGATATTGTTGATACTATCCACCCAAGAGCCGTGAAGAAAGTAACTGAGTTCCTTGAGCTTATGAAAAGTTATAATGCACTATTTGCTTTGCAGTTCAATAATCGGCAGTTACGTATTCATAATGATGAACAGCTAACTCGCTTGATAGAACGATTATCAAATGACAATATTGTCGAAAAGGAAGAAACTTATACAGGGGAGTTCCAAGGTGTTCTTCCAAATTCAAGAACATTTGAATTTAAAACCATTGGCGATGGTGAAGTTATAAGAGGTAAATTAGAACCAACATTCGAAAGTCCTGAAATTTTGAATAATGAATATCTCAATCGTCCGATTACGGTAAAATTAAACACCATTACATTTGGTCAAGCCAAGCCAAAATATCGTTTATCTGATATCAATCATATTCATGATTAAAGATAGTTAACACAAAGACCCACTCCGGTGGGTTTTTTATTGCCTTTATCCCACCTTTTACAATTCCTTACAAGTAATGGACCCGCTTAAATGCGGGTTTTTATTGCCTAAAATTCAAGATTACAAACATTTTACAAATTAAGTTCGTATTTATGAACATTAATACTTGCCTTGTTTGTTCGTATATGCGAACATAATAAACATCACAACAACACAGGCAATTAAAAATGAAATCCATCGACCTTGTTGCATTCGCCGCCCTTCTTTTATTCGGTCTTCTCTTTGCTCAACTTGGCGTCCGTGCGCTAGAGACTGAGCAAAAAGGGCAAGACCAAGTTATCACCAGTCACATCGACTATCTCGCCCACAACCAAACAAAGGATTAATCATGCACCAAAACCGCTATCGCATCGACTATCGCCAGAACGGCAAAGAATACAAGTACTTCATCGCCGCCAAAAACGCTGAAGTCGCTGAGCAAATCTTGATGCAAGATGCGCAAGATGAAACCCAACCCCAAGTTCAACAAATCGTCACCTATGGAGAAGTGTAATGGCCGCAATCGTACATTCTGAAAAAGCACAAAAAGCAATCAAGAAAATAAAAGGCGCTATGCAGGATTATCCGCTGGGCGTTGAATTTGGTGAATTAATGCAAAAGACTGGCTATGCCAAATCGTCACTATATAACGCGCTGTCATTGGTGGGTGCGTATAAGTCCGACGATGGGCTTTGGCACTTACCAGGTAGTCAAAACGTTGTCGCGCCAGTCAACGAAACTGCTGAAGATGATCTCGATGATTTAGCCACTGCCATCGATCAGCCAGTCAAACAAGATGACGGCAGTAATATGCAAGATAACGGCGGTAATACCCAAGATGCGCCGGTAAATATCGAAGATGAGGAGCTTAATACCGAAGCTCCTCAGGTAAGCTCCCCTGATAACGAGTCGAGCTCCCCTGATAACGGTGAAGACACCTTAATTAATCCTAGTGCTGGAGTTACTAATCCCAGTGATATCGATACGGATGCCGACCAACAAGATACCACCGAAGTTGGTCAGATTATCGTCAGTAGCGATGACTTGCATCCGGAATTTGCGCAGTTGCCTGATTACCAGTCAAGCAACGGTCAAGCAATTGAGACCACATCTCTAGGCTTAGCAGCTGAGTTAAAGCAATTAGATAACGCTTATTTAGATGGTTTAGCAAGTAAGGCTGAAGCGCCAAATGCAGAAGTCAGTCAAGCAATTCACCCTGAGTTCTTTGGTGGCGATAAGGTTTACGTACTTAATGCTGGTAGTCCCTACATCCATGAGATTGACTGGGTTGAAAATAATCAACTTGGTACCGTGCATTTTAAAGACTCAATGGATTCACGCTCGCAGAAATGGTTATTACCAGCTACCAAAGAAAATCACGCCAAATTATGCGCCCTTATGCCTTGGATTGAGTGGCAGCGCCCTGAATTGGCTGGTAGCGATTTAATGCTTAAAATCCTTGAAGATGATGAAGTGTGGTTGTGTCGTGTTGGTAATGATGGTGATGAAAACTGCAGCTTTGAAGATATTCGCTTAGTTATTGGTCAACATGACGAGAAAGGTTTCTTTGTCGCTGGTCGTGGTGATATAGCTTTTAAAAATGCTGTCCCAGTTAATGTTCATGGCGCTCCGCTCACCGAATCCGATGTATTTGGAGCCGCGTAACAATGCCACGCAGTCACATCGAATACGAAGAAATGTACGAAGCCTGGGCGATTCACTGCGCTGATTGCGGTGAATTCATCGAGCATGCACCAAGCAAGCCAAATCATCATACATTCACTTGCCCAGATGGTTGCGAAGTAGATACTTGGGCGGATGACCTAGACGAGGGCTATGTCGAAGAATGGTAGAACTAACCGAAGAATTTAAAAAGCTGGCAAAAGCATTAACCTTGCCAGCCATCAAACCAAACAAACGAATCCGGAGAAAACCATGAGTTTAGAAAAATTATTAGCAATGGCTGAAGGCAAAGAAGTTATCAAAAAGGCATTTCAAGATGTTAAAAATGAAATTATGACGATCACCTTGATTCGCTTATCTGGTGACAATTTGGGCAAGGAGCTTGATAAATCCATTGATGAATTTATGGCTGCTCAAGATAAAACGGATGAGACCAGTCAAGGTGTCAGCAAGATAATTGCTGCGCATGTAAAAAAAGATGTTTTATGTTCGGTGGCTAATAAAAACGAGAACCCCGAGCGCAGAAGATACGAGATACCATGTTAGAGGCATCCATGATTAAATTCAAACGCTACCCATACCGCGTTGGCGAAACTTATGGCATGAATGGTGGTTTGACTAAACGTCAAATCACTATGGCCATCAACAAGCCCGTCCGTCAAGCCAAAAAGCTACAAGCAAAGGCGCCATTGCTTGCTGAGCTTATCACAGCCGAGCCTATCCAAGATTTTGATGCCAAAGCTGAATATGAGCGTCGTCAAGCCAACCATGATGATTACACGCGCTATCATCGCAGTTGTGAAGCCAAACGATGGCATGAAGCCCGTAAACGTTTCTTTGAGCTTGATAACGACACACAGGCAAAAATCATCAAAGAATGGGAGCAGCTAACGATTAAGGCAAGCATCAGCATGCCAGCTACAGCAGTCCGGTTTGCTGGATTGGTTGACCGTATTAGCGGTGACCGTGATAGACGCTTAGCGAAATACGAAGCTGAGCATAACGAGCGTATGCGACAAATCAGAGAACGACAAGGTCGTCAAATCGATATGTTTGGAGATTTGGCATGACTATTGGCGTAAAAGGTAAAAGAATAAAAACCGAATTGGGCGTTGAAAAACAATGTACTTGTTGCGGTGAATTTTATCCAATTCATAAAGATTTCTTTTACCGCAATGGCAAAGATAGATTTGGCGCTCAGCAATATGTTGCTCAGTGCAAAGATTGCTATGTCACTAACTATAGACCACATCGGAGAAAATCAGCATGAGTAAAAGACCCCCATTTGTACGCGCTGTATTTGACTTGTCAAAAATGACAAACAATGAAGTGCTTGCGTTAGGTGAACAACTTGGTGCTTATTTCAAAGACAATAAAGTCGTTAGCTTTGGCTATAAAAGCCAGTCACATTGTGATTGGACAAAAGAACAAGACGGAATGTTTGGTAGTCGTTATAAGGCTGGATGTTGCGATAATTACCAAGTCTTTAACTTTGGTAATGTGCATGGCAATGATTTTGAGTATTGTCCATATTGTGGGATGCAGATTATTGAAATTGGAGGGGATGATGACATTGATTGAGAAGCTGGAGCAAGAAAGCAAAGTGGTAATGGATAAAGCAAGAAACGCTAACTCAATGTTTGTACAACAGTTTACGCTTGGCATTGTCGCAGGTATTGATAATTCGATTGAGATTTTAAAACAACATAGCCAAGAAGTTTGCGGTTGGAAATGCAATGTAAGCACAGAGGCTTGGAGCGAATGGTCTGATTGTGGCGATTACTCAAGCGATTGCGGACTTGAGTGGAATATGTCAAATCCTGACAGCCCAATCGAAAATAGTATGAATTTTTGCCCTAAATGCGGCAAGAAATTAGTTGAAGTTAAACCACTAAGCGAGGAGCACAATGACAAACCTAGCGATTAATACTACGCCCACCACTGGCGCTGAAGTGGTAAATCTTGATTGGGTAGGGGTAGAACTTTTTACCACCATCACGGGAATCCCCAAAACCACGCTACACAACCGCCGCCAAAGGTGGCAAAAAATGGGGCTTAATATCTGCCAACTTTTACCAGGTAGTAAATCATACGTTTACTCATTAAGGAACTTTTACCAATGGTGCGACAAACTAGCCAACGAAAACTCCCTGAAGGCGTCCGCGTCCGAGAAAACGCCGTGCAAATCAACTTCATCGACCACCACGGCAAACGCCGCTGGATTACCTTGCCGAACCCCGCGACGGTCGAGGGGATCCGTGCAGCGTACAATACCCGTGCTGAACTGATCAACAAAAAACAATGGGGTGTGCTCACGGACGATGATATCAACCTCGCCTGTGGTATCTTGCCTGAGCTATCAGAAGCGCGCCCCACGTTCGCCGATTATGCCCAAATGTACCTAGATAACCTAAACTCGGATAATGTCAGTACGCGTAGCAAGTACAAAGGCATCCTAACTAACCACTGGATGCCCGCATTTGCCCTCATGGCTGTTGAAGATATCACGCCAGCCATCATCCGCCAGCATATCAATGAGCTATCATTTAACACCGAGAAAACGTTTAATAATGCATTGATACCGTTACGTGGTGTATTTGAATTGGCATTTGAAGATGAAGTCATCGACGATTTGCCGACCAAGCGAATTAAAAACAAGAAATTTCAAGAAGAAGAGCCCGACCCATTTACTGAAGATGAAATGACGAAGCTTTTAGGGTGGATAAAAGAGAACGCCAGTGACGTGATGCTTTACTGGTATTTTGAAGTGGCATTTTGGACCGGTGCGCGTCCAAGCGAAATGATAGCCTTGCTATGGTCTGACGTGGACCTTGAGAAAGGCACTATGTCAATCACGAAGGGAAGGGTGAGGGGAATACTGCAGAATAAAACCAAGACGTCAAAATCACGTCTGGTGTACCTAAATGACAATGCGCTATCAGCGTTTAAAAACGCCAGGGCATTGAACCGGGGTAATGAGTATGTATTTGTGAAAGCGGACGGCAGTCACTGGAACCACGAAAGCAATATGCGCTCAGTGATGCGTAGTGCGACCCAAGCCACCCATATACGTCATCGCCCAGCATATAACACTCGCCACACGTATGCGACAATCTTGCTAATGAATGGTATCAATCCAGCATTCGCTGCCAATCAATTGGGGCATAGCCTTTTAATGTTCACCAAGATTTATAGCCGATGGATTCACGGCGAACAATCTAGGAATGAAATAAACAAGCTAAACAAGTGAAGTGTGTCAAAAGTGTGTCAAACAAAAAAACCAACACCGCAAAGTGTTGGTTTTTCTGATGATATATGGCGGAAGCTGAGAGATTCGAACTCTCGAAGGGCTCGCACCCTTGCCGGTTTTCAAGACCGGTGCATTCAACCGCTCTGCCAAGCTTCCAAATTGTGGTGGCTATTATATACAAGTGAAATAACAATGCAAGCATTTTTTTACGTTAATGCAAAAAATATTAGTTAAAGAAAGTTAGATAATTATGCTGAACATTTTGGCTTAATACCTGGGCTTCATACCTTGCGCCGATGTTAAACAAAATATTGAAGCAAAAAACGCTCAAAAACCCACCAATCCTACGTCTAAAAATATTGATACAACGGGTTGTTTCAGTACCTCTAGGTGACCCATAGGAGCTTAACAATAATGTTGAAAATTACCTTGCTGATGCGTTACTACATTGTTAATATACGCGGCACTGCAATCCATTAGATTTTCTAACGATTGTTGATAAAATTCTAAAGGTTGTGCGACTATTTGGCTAAATTTGTTCCACAATTTTTATCGCAAATGTAACCTTATCGCAGTTTTAGGGTTCGTCAGATAAAGGAGTGTATCTGTCATGATACCTATCGATACCACGACGCTCGTGGAACCCCCCAAACCCCGTAAATGGTACCAAATTCTGTATGTACAAGTGATTATCGCCATTGGACTGGGTATCTTGCTTGGCGTATTTGCCCCAGAAGTGGGCGAGGCAATGAAACCACTGGGTGATGCATTTATTAAATTGGTTAAAATGATTATCGCCCCCGTTATTTTCTTGACAGTGGTGACGGGTATTGCTGGTATGAGCAATATGAAGCGAGTCGGTCGTGTTGCTGGTAAAGCGATGATCTACTTTATTACCTTTTCAACCTTGGCATTGATCATTGGTCTTGTGGTTGCCAATGTGTTGCAACCTGGCGCGGGTCTCAATATCGATCCAGCCACACTGGCAACAGGGAAAGATGCGGCTAAAGTGTCAGAGTATGTTAGCAAAGCGCACGATAGTACCATTACCGGTTTTTTGATGAATATCATTCCGGAAACCATGGTAAGTCCACTGACAGAAGGGAATATCCTGCAAGTGTTATTTGTTTCAGTACTGTTTGGTATTTCGTTAGCATCCGTGGGTGATCGTGCTCGTCCCGTGTTAAACTTTTTTCAAGAGTTATCTGCGCCTGTGTTTAAAGCGGTTGAAATCTTGATGAAAGCTGCGCCGATTGGTGCGTTTGGTGCGATGGCATTTACCATTGGTAAGTATGGCGTGCACTCACTGGGTAACCTAGCCTTTTTGATAGCCTGTTTTTATATCACTTCATTGCTATTTGTGCTGGTGGTGCTCGGTGCTGTAGCACGTTACAACGGCTTTTCAATCATCAAGATGATTAAATACATCAAAGATGAATTGCTATTGGTGCTAGGCACCAGTTCATCAGAAGCGGCACTACCAACCTTGATGCAAAAACTTGAACGCGCTGGCTGCGAAAAATCAGTGGTCGGTTTGGTGATTCCAACAGGGTATTCATTTAACCTAGATGGTACCAACATCTATATGACCATGGCAGCGTTATTCATCGCGCAAGCCTGTAATATTGATTTGACATTGACCCAAGAGATTACGTTATTATTGGTTGCGATGTTAAGCTCAAAAGGCGCGGCAGGTATCACGGGCGCTGGTTTTATCACCTTGGCAGCCACTTTGGCGGTAGTGCCAACTGTGCCAATCGAAGGGATGGCGCTTATCTTAGGCATTGACCGCTTTATGTCAGAGTGCCGTGCATTGACCAACTTAACCGGTAATGCCTGTGCGACGATTGTCGTGTCACGTTGGGAAAATGCGCTAGACAAACAGCGCTTGGACGCCGCGCTCAATGGTCAGCCATTACCGCCTATTGAGCATCATCCCACTGTATAATTGTATAAAGAATAAGCCTATAAAAGCGTTGATTAGCCATAAAAAACCCAAAACATTTGCGTTTTGGGTTTTTTTATGGGGCTGAACAAGCTTAAGGTTTTGCCGTATCAGTTGCTTTGGCTTCTGACTCATTGGCTGTCTCCTCAATCGCTTCAAAAATCACCTCGTCCGACACTCCTTGACGCTTCAGCTTTTCGATAAAACGGCTGTCTTTGGCGAGTGAGTAGCCGACATTCTCGGCATCAAGTCCACGGCGAATATATAAGCGAATCAAGCCTTGTATACGTGGAAAACCATGGCTTTTGGCGACTTGGGTCAACAAATCCCGCATTTCTTCAGTGATTTTGATATGGATAGGAACCATGACTTGTTGATTTTTTTTGATTTTAGTAATCATTTGCATGCCTCGCGTGTGATCAATTTTTAGCAATGAAGCTAGATATAACCAAATTATCAATTAGACGGAAAATTTAGCGCAATTAGATATCTTTAACCTAGTGTAATTATTTCATTGGCGATAAACAAGCAAGGCAAACGTAAAATTCCTACAAAAATCTTAGCCAAATGTTGCATTAGCTTAACGCTGGATGTGACAATCAGGCGAAATTTCTTTACAAAATTTGTTGTTCCCAATAGGTCTGTACCGATTTATCACATTGATAAACCTTCTCAACGATGCGATCGGCAGGGGCATTATTCACTTTTTTCACCAATTCAACCCACAGCTCAGGCGTACCGATTTCAATAATCACATTGAACAGGGGCGTCATATCGCGCTGCAACAGCGATTGGTCAATCATATATGCCGCAAACACACACGCTTTTGGGTTTTTATCAGCCACTGCGCGATAAGCCATGCCATCAAGCAAGGCTGGCACGGTGATTTTGAATTCTGGTAAAAGCTGCATGGCTAAATGCGCGCTATCAGGCAGCTTGATTAACTCGATAAATTGGGTAATTAGGCTTTCATAGTAAGATTTATCATCTGACGACAGCTTACCTTGCTGATGATCGCTTACTAGCTGGGTGATGCGGTCTTTATTAATCGCTTGTTGTAGGGTCAAAAATTGAGATTGGGTAGGGGAAAACGACAGCGTCATAACTAGTACCTTATCAATAGTATCTTAAGTACTTTAGCAAGTGAGATAATAGGGTATCAAACAAAGGCGTATTAAACAGCAAATTGCTAAAATTTGCTCATAAAAAAACCCATTCACAAGGGAACGGGTTCAAAATATACAACAGAATTTGGCTTGATTGGCTCTCCAACCTGGGCTCGAACCAGGGACACATGGATTAACAGTCCATTGCTCTACCGACTGAGCTATTGGAGAACAGATAATCAAGTGGTGCGTATATTACTGAGATTTAGACAATGAGTCAAGCATTTTTAGCAAAAAATTCATGGTGCAAAATGACTCATAGCAATCAAAATGACTAATAGCAATAACGATAGATAAAAAATGCCACATAAAAAAAGACCCTTAACAAGCGATGTTAAAGGTCTTCTTAATATGGCTCTCCAACCTGGGCTCGAACCAGGGACACATGGATTAACAGTCCATTGCTCTACCGACTGAGCTATTGGAGAATAAGCGGTAGAATTTTTTGTTAAACCTGCAAAAATCATCGCAGTGTTTAAGTGGTGCGTATTTTAGCAAATTAACCGTGACTGTCAAGCCCTAAATCAAAAAATTCTTTGGATATTTTTATTTTTGACCAGATTGTAGCTAGTAATCAGTCAGTTACTGATTGGCTATTGTGGTGATAAGACGAATTTGCTAGTTTAGCGATTAAGGCATTGCCATATCGGTCAAGTTGATTCACAGCATTGATTCAAAGCTGCGTTGATTTATAGCTTGTTAGTTCACAGCTAGGATGCCGAGGTTAATAATTTTTTATAATAATTGTTATATGAATTAAGAAGGATCTTCATTGTGGCTAATTCGGTTGAATTACAGCAAAATTTGCAAGTTGCCCCTTTACAAAACGAACTTACCATGTCTGTGCTGATGACGCCTGATTTGGCAAATTTCACCGGCAATGTGCATGGCGGTGATTTATTAAAGATGCTTGACCAAGTGGCCTATGCCTGTGCCAGTCGCTATAGCGGTAGCTACGTGGTGACGCTATCGGTGGATCAAGTGATTTTTCGTGAGCCGATTCATGTAGGGGAGTTAGTCACCTTTTTGGCAAGCGTCAATTATGTGGGCAAAACTTCGATGGAAGTGGGTATTCGAGTGCAAGCAGAAAATATCCAAAACCGTACGATACGCCATACCAACAGTTGTTACTTTACCATGGTAGCGGTGGATAAACATGGCAAGCCCACCCGTGTGCCACCCCTTGAAATCAAAGATAGCCCGCAAGAATGCCGCCAAAAAGCCGCACAGATGCGTAAAGCATTACGTTTTCAAAGTAACAACATTCCCCAATGTGATATCAAATAGGCAAGAGAATGCGTCATCAATATCCCTCTAAAAAAACCAACACACCGTTAAATCCATCAGGCTCATTAAATGCTAAAAAATTAGCCTTGCTAACTTTATTGACCTCGACTGGTATGACTATGTTGGTTCATCCTGCTTACGCCGAATTAATCATTCAAAACAATCCAGTCAATGCTCAAACACCAGTTACGACTATCAACGAATTGCAAACCCAGCCCACGGATGCATCGCTTGACAAGCTTATCAAGGTGCTACATATCGATAAAATGATTGATGAAATGATTGCCCAACGTCAGCAAGCGGCCAGTATGATGAAAGGGCTACCTCAAGAATTGCCTACAGATGAAAATGCGGGTATTTTTAGCCGTCATGCGCAAAAACAACTTAAAAATATCTTTGTTAAATATAGCACCATCTTGGGACAGCAATTAGACCAACCCATCTCTAAACAGCAACTGCAACAAGCTTATCAAGCAATTGCCAAAAGAACCTATACCCAAGCTGAAGTCGATGCCCTCAACCAATTTTATGAGACCCCAATGGGACAACGCATCTTGAGTAAACAATCGCAAGTTTCCAGTGAGTTTGTGCAGGTGATGATGCCGACCTTGATAGGTGACACAAGCCAATTTGAAAAAGCGATGCCAAGCTTGCAAAAAGATATCGAAAAAATCTTTAAATAACTAGTTGACAATCCATGACAAGTCTATATAATACGCGTCACTTCGATGATATTGAAGCAACTTGATTGGCTTATAGATTGCCTATCAGGGTCGTTAGCTCAGTTGGTAGAGCGTCTGCCTTACACGCAGAATGTCGGCGGTTCGAATCCGTCACGACCCACCAATTTGACAAGTTTGGGTCATCGTCATCAGCTACCGTGCAGTGGTAGTTCAGTTGGTTAGAATACCGGCCTGTCACGCCGGGGGTCGCGGGTTCGAGTCCCGTCCGCTGCGCCACTTATTTTAGTGGATTTAAAAACGAAATTTTTAAAGTTTTATGCCTCAAATCTCCCCTGATTTGAGGTTTTTTTTGGCTTAAATTTTATACCAAGTTATTGATTTTAAAAAATATATTGTTTTATATATTTTTCTCTTGAGGTGATTAGGAAAATTGATTTTTATTGTTAAGTTGAAAAGATATCTATTTTTAATATTTAAGTAAAACTAACGTGACCAAAGGCTTGTGACCAAACGTGACCATTTTGTGACCAAAAATTTTGGCTGACGACTTGCAAGGTCACAAGCCGTTGTTAAAACAGTCTATCAAAAATCAAAAACATTGGCCACAACGACTAGATGCTTTGATGGAGTATTGTCAACTATTCTGTGAGGCGTGCATATATTTGAACAGTCGTCTTAAGTCATTGGTTTCCCCAAATAATACTAAAACCGTATCAGGCTCAATGACAAAATCTGGATGCACAATGCCATCGATTTTGGATTGCGTTTGATTTCGACCAAATCCAAATTGGTTTTGGTGAAATGAAATGGTGGTTAACAGCATCACATTAAACTGATTGATTAAATCAAGCGCGTGAACTGTTTTACCGTAAAATGTAGGCGGTGTCTGTATTTGAACAATACTATAATCGTTATCGAGCTCAAACGAATCAATTAAGCCATTTAAGGAGAGTTTCTTTGCCCAGTGGGTTGCTGCCTCGTTTTCAGGTTGGATGATATCATCAACCCCCAATGCTTGTAGCACTTTTTCATGCAGGGGGTTAATCGCTCGGCTAATGATATATTTGGCATTAAGATTTTTGAAGAGGGCAGTGACCATCACGTTTTGCCCTTGGTCTTCACCAATGGTAATGAGCACCACATCTGTTTGGGCGATGGGTAACCCCGAGACGGCGTTTTCACTGGTAGAATCGATACAAATCGTGTGCGAAATGGATTCTTTGTAGCGCTCAACTTTATCCATATCGATATCAATGCCAATGACCTCATGCCCTTGACTGGTGAGTTTGGTGGCAAGTGATGAGCCAAAATTGCCTAGACCGACGATGATGTATTTCATATCTAAACCTTATCAATTTATCTTTAGGTGATAATAATTTCTTCGCTGGGATAGCGATAGCTTTGATGTCTTGGGCGATTTAATAAGGCAATTAAGATGGTCAACGCCCCAACCCGTCCACAAAACATCAGCCCAATCAGGACAGATTTGCTAAACGCACTTAAATGCGGAGTGATGCCTAAGCTTAGACCTGTGGTGGTGTAAGCAGAAACACTTTCAAATAACACTTCTGTCATACTCATGTTGGGCTCTGCCCAGCGTATTAACGTACAACCAAACGCAATGATAATCACTGACAAACAGATAATCGCAAATGCCCGCTTCACTGAGATATCCGCAATTTCACGACGAAATACTTCGATACGAGAATAGCCGCGTGCCAGTGACACAATATTGAGCACAGCGACCGCAAAGGTCGTGGTTTTGATACCACCGCCTGTAGAGTTTGGGGATGCCCCGACCCACATCAATGCAATGGTAAGCATCACGGTCGGTGGCGCTAGCTGAGCCATGTCTACCACGTTAATTCCTGATGAGCGCGGTGAAGCTGCCACAAAAAAACCTGTCACAAGTTTGCCTACGACACTGGTATGCTCAGTTAAAGTACCTTGCCACTCAAATACAAGCACACTGACAAAGGCAAGCACTAGCAAGGACAGGGTCGTCACTAGACTAATGCGACTATTGATACTCAGTAGCCACGGCTTGGCACCATATCGTGAGCGGTTAGGAAACAACAGGCGCATCACCTGATGGCGCAAATATTCCACGACATTGGCAACTATCGCAAACCCCAACCCCCCAAACAAAAACGTCACCGCCACAACCATTTGTAACGGATAATTAAAGCGCAGTTGTAACTCATATAAGCTATCACTCATCGTTGAAAAACCTGCATTACAAAATGCAGAGATGGCATGAAAAACCGAAAAAAAGATGCGGCGATGGATACTCATAGGGACATCAAGCATACTGAGATAAATCGCTATGGCTGCCACGGACTCCACTGCAAACGTGACCGCAAAAATTACTTTGAGTGTCTTTAGCACATCACTCATACGATTGGCTGAGGTCACATGCCCAATCTGTAGCTGTGTCTGATAGCTGATGCGTCCTCGGAAAAAATAGCTAAAATAAGTGGCAAAAGTTAAAATCCCTAAGCCGCCCAATTGAAACAAACACATGATAATGATTTGACCCAATGGGGTAAAAAAAGCACCTGTATCTTTTACCGCCAGACCTGTAATACACACCGCACTCGTGGCAGTAAATAAAGCATCAACAAACGCAATATGACCATAGGTGGCATTTGGCATCATCAGCAAAAACGTGCCGAGCAAAATAAGCAATAAAAAACTTAAAATAAACAACTGGGCAGGGTGCGCAACGACTATCTTAAAGCTAAACTCCATCACCAATAACTGACGAATAAAAGAAACCAACAACGCAATTTTTATCAGCGATTTTTCAAACAGGAATTTGTATAAAAAAGAACTATTATCGGCAAAAAAATGTGTCACCAATAACGCAATAACTAATAAAGCAATGGACAAATCAAACGTGAGCACAAGCTTTGAGCGTATACCTTTTTGCACATATTGACTCAATAATTCAATAAAATTAAGCCCAAGCACGATTAAATAAAACGTCGAAGCCACGCCATGCAACCAAACTTTAAAATCAAACCCTGTCTCAATAATCGCAAGCAATACAGCGAATAAACTGCTATAAAATACCAGTTTATTAAACATACCCGATGGCTTGTCATGCATTGAGTCCAGCGCATTTTTTTTATTTTTTTTCAATATAAAATCAAACATCGTAAAGTTGACTTCCGTTTTACCCAAGCATAGTTGTTGTACTTTATACCGCAATTATGCGTTTGAGAAAACTAGATTGAACAATGATTTAAAAAAAGTAGCGATGATTTGACAAAATTACGTTATTTTTGAGGCAGGCTAAAACACCAAGGTTACCGTTAAGCCTTGGGTGGTCGCAGTGGTTTGGGCGTTATTATCAACCACTTGCGTAGGACTGAGATAAATATCGATATTGGCTTGTTGGCAGATTTGATAAACAATCGATAAACCCAAGCCTGTACCGCCAATCACCGTGAAACCTGAATGGGCGCTTGTGTCTTTGGTAGAAAAAGATTTTTTGGCAGTATCGCTATGGGTTTGTGAGCTGCTTTTTTGTCCTTGTGCTAGTGACGCGCTCGACGCATTTTGATTGACACGGTAAAAGGGTTGAAAGACGTCTTGATAATGGGCTGCATCAATGCCAATGCCGGTATCGGCAACTTGGACGATGAGTCGTTTTGCGCGATGATTGAGTGCGTTGCTAGCGTTGTTCACCAACACAGGGGTCGGGGTCAATGCGTTGGCGAAGTTGGCATGGGTGGTATAGGTGGCATGGGTCGAATTGTTGCTGCTTGACGTCTGCGTTAAGTCTTCGATAGTCATCTGGTCAATGACAACCGCGATATTGCCTGTGGTTGGGGTGTATAAAATTGCATTTTGCAGTAAATTTTTGAGGAGGATAAACAAGGCAGTTTCATCTAGACTGACCTGCGTCGCTGACGTACCCAGCGCGGTGAGATGGTTGTCAATTGACAGGGTTTGGTCTTTGCTATCGGCAATCGGAAATAGCAGTTTGATGGCTTCTCGTAGCACTGCGATTAAATCGGTGGGCGTGTTGGTGCGCTCGGTCAGCTGTGATTGCTGGGCTTCCATACGGGCAAGGGTGAGTAGCTGTTCCACCAGATGTTGATTATGTTCCACTCTGACAGCGAGCTTATGAATGTTTTGTTTGAATTTGGCTTGCCTTGCAGGGTCGCTATACATCGCCGCGTCTAGACTGTATTTTTGCAGTTGTTGCACTTGCAGCGAGATGGCGGTCAATGGCGAGCGTAGCTCATGCGCGGCATCCGCGATAAAGCGATTTTGGTTTTGGATATGCGTGTCAACCCGTTGTAACAACGCATTGATTTCAATGACCAAGGGCATGAGCTCGCTGGGTAGAATCGAGCGATGTTGGCTGTCAGTGGGCAGCTCGATTAAGCTGAGATCTTGACCGTGACGTTTTGCCATTTGCTTTGCTAATAACTGAATCGGACGCAATACGCGCTTTAATACCCAAGGCAATAGTGCAAGCAGCATTAGGGTCGTTAGTAAAATTGGGATAATGGATTGCCAAGCCGATTTTAGGGCAATTTTTTTCTGCCATTCGACAGGTTGACGCACAAAAATCACTCGCCTTGGGGTGTCTTTACGAAAGACTTTCCAGATTTCACCATCGAGGGTTAATTCACTAAAACCAATAGGGGTGTTAATTAATTGCGGGTGAGCCTTTGGCTCAATAAAATTGGTGTCAATTTTGCCAAAACGGGCCGGGAAGATATCAACTTGCACACCGTCTTTAACGCCTTGATACTGTAGTACGCTGCTTTCATCATTGGGCGAGAAAACAGTGGTCGGCGTGCTACTGCTAGGGGCAGAAGCTATCATAGCTGGTATAGACGGTATAGGCGGTGGTAAGTCATGCGGTGCAAAATCATTATCTGGGTTTGATAGCCGCCTATTAGGCTTCAGATTGCGGGGAGGAAGTCGAACTGTCGCGCGCGAGCTAACCAGCTCCGCAAGATAGCTAAGATTAGTTTCTTGTGAGGTGTTAAACTCTTGATAGGTATAGCAAAATACCGCAATTTGTACCAAAATGCCAATCGATAGTAACGTGCCAAGTATCCAAACCAGCAATTGTTTTTGTAGTGATTTTTGCAACGATTTGTGCAAGGGTAGGGCGGTTTTTGTAGGGTTAGTCATGGTCATTTTCGCGGCTATTTGGCGGTCATTGTCTGGATATTTTTGAGCCTTTTTTCTATCGCTTTTTGTCAGTCTTGGGATTCGGCACTGATATACCAGCCTAACCCCCGGATGTTTTTAATCCGTTTTTGACCAATTTTTTTGCGCAGTCCATAGATTAAAAATTCAATGGCATTGCTCTCTATCCCAGCTTCCCAATTGTAGATAGAATTTTCCAATTCACTTTTTGAAAACACTTTATCGGGCGCGGTCATAAAAGTGGTGAGCAGCATGTATTCTTTGGCGGTAATATCGATTTCTATGCCGTCACGTTTGAGGCGTTTGGCATTGATATCAAGGGTTAAGTCGCCGACTTGTAGGGTGTTTTGGCTATTGCCCTGTGAGCGGCGCACCAATACACGCATACGAGCGAGTAATTCACTCATCGCAAACGGCTTAGTCATATAGTCATCAGCCCCAGCATCCAGTCCTTTCACGCGGTCTTTGATTTGGTCTCGGGCGGTCAGCACCAGTACAGGCGTATCGATTTTGGCACTGCGAAGCGTCTCTAACACGCTCATGCCGTCAATTTCTGGTAAGCCCAAATCCAGCAAAATCACGTCATACGCTTCGACTTTGAGGGTCAAAATCGCTTCTCGCCCATCTTTTGCCCAGTCTACTGCATACGCTTCTTCTTCTAGACTATCAATCAGACTGTCGGCAATGAAGACGTCATCTTCGACGAGTAATACTCTCATTGGGTTACCTTTATACACGAATATTGTTAAACAAATAGACTATAACACAAAAAACCGCCATTCTAAGAATGACGGTGTTGCTCATAAGCAAGGTTGCCATTTGTCGCTCAATTATGGCTGAGTAGGCGCACGACGGTTGAGGTCGTTAAGTGATTTGACATCGCTCACAGCACCTGTTTGGGCATCAACTTTGACATGGTAGATTTCTTTACCTTTTACCACCTCAATTTGATAGCTTGGGGTTCTTGGTGGTTGATTTTGGGCAGGGTTTGGTGCAGGCGGCATGCCTGTATTGCCCATTTGTGGGTCTCTGTTAGGGCGGCGTTGACCGTCACGAGGACCATGACCCATGTTATTCCCTTTATCCCCACCTAAATGGGCGCCAATGGCTTCACCACCCACTTGGCTTGCTGCCAATTGCATGGCGCGCTCTAGGCTGATATTCGTGGCAGGCGGCGCAGGCGGTTGATTGTTGTTGGGGTTGCCCATGTTATTGGGGCTATTAGGGTTATTGGGGTTGCCCATGTTATTGGTGTTATTGGGTTGTGGCGGACGCGCTGGGCGTGATGGCCGTGATGGCATAGTTGCTTGGGTCACTTGACCATTAGAGGCATTGACGATATAGAGTTGTGGCTGACCATTCGCACTAAGGGTCATGACCCGGTAGCCGACAATGTTGTCATCGGCGTTGTTGCCGCTACGGGCAGGGTTTGGGTTGGGTCGGTTGCTATTGTCATGATATTGTACACCAACAATGCGTGTGTTCGCGGCTTGTTTTTGTACCAATGCGACTGCTTGAGAGGCACTGATGCTGGCATTGGCGGCCGCTTGGGCGTTGGCCTGCATAGCTTGTAAGTGTTGCTCAAAGTTCTTGGCATTGGCTGGATGGCGTTTTTGCATGTTTTGCGCTTGTGGTGCCGCTGAGGTGCTAGCACAGGCGGTGAGTGTCGCACCTGTAACGACACTAAGCAGGGCTACACTAAGCCCAGTGGCTAAAAATGAGGGGTTAAATTTTGCTAAGTTCATAGGTTTTCCTGCGGTTGTTAATATAGTTGTTGATAACCCTTGATTGGATAGTACTATCATACAAAAATTAAGACAGCAGAAACTTAGCGATAACGCAGAATCAGGCTAGGTAGGTTATAGCAATCGGATTAAACAATTTGCTTTGCAAAACGCCGGCAACAATATTCAAAAATGTTTGTATCAATTTTTTTGCCTGTCAAATCAAACCTGACCCCACAGGTTAAATTAAAACATCAGGCTCAGGTAATTGCACGATATTAATTGGACACTCAGTTTGCCAAAGATGATGGGTGACAATGATTAAAATGCCTTGCTGCTGATGCTGTACTAGCATTTGCCACAGTGCTTCACGGCTTTTTTTATCAAGTCCTGCAAATGGTTCATCAAGCAGCAAGATTTTTTTGGGGCTGAGTAATAGCCGTGCCAAGGCAACGCGTCTGGCTTGTCCACCTGAAATGGCTTGCCCGTATTCCCCTAGCGGGGTCTCTAATTGTAGCGGCTGATTGCGCGCCCAGTCTTTGAGTCCAACCTTACCAAGCACTTGCCAAAGCTGTTCATCACTGGCATCGGCGTTGCCCAATCTTAGATTGGTCGCCAAAGTCTGGTCAAAAATATCAATCTGTTGCCCCAGATAACCTGTGAGCGCGGGCGTATCGGGTAAGGCTAGCCAATCCATCCCATTGAGCTCGATGCTCCCTTGTTGCGGCGCTAGTTCATGAGCTAGCACTTGTAACAGTGTTGATTTGCCTGCGCCTGAGCGCCCAGTAATCAATACAGGGATGCCTTGGGTGGCAGTCAAGCTGATAGCTTTGAAACCGACAATCGCCTGCGGCATTTTGGCAGCTAGCTGATTGATAGTGAGTGTGAGTGGTGCATTTAGGCGCGCAACATCAATGGGTAAAGGGGCTAAATCAGGTATTAAATGATGGGCTAAATCATGGGCTAAATGATGGCTAGGTTGTAGCGAAGGATTGAGTAATTCATTGAGTTGATGTTTTGCTGCCAAACTATTGCCAAGGGCTAGCGAATGGGTGACTAACGGTGCTAGCAAGTCGGTCATGCCAATGATACCGAGAAATAGCGCAAGCAACATCGGCACACTGATGACAAGGGGCGTGTGATAAAAACCCACTAACAAGCCGACCAAAACCGCTGCAATCAGCCACTGCATAATCAGCATGACCAATGACTGGGCGCGCTGGATGCGCTTTTGCTGATGCGTATGTTGAGTGTCCACGCTGTTAAAAGCAGTCAATTCGGATTGCCAGCGCTGCCAAATCAATAAATGGGTAAGCGCCGATAGCGGATTGAGCAAACTGACGCGTCTGGACTCTGCCAATGCTTGATGAGCGCGGGCGTGCTTGATACTGCGCCATGTCAGCATGGCAGGCAACATCAAACCTGCGATTAAAAATATGGCAATCAGCATGGGGTTAACCTCATACTGATAAAGTAAGGAGGCTACTAGCAAGCTCGCGGTTGTTGCGACTAGCCAAGGCGATACCACGCGCAGTGGCAACTCATTGAGTACCTCAATATCATGGGTTAAACGGTGCATGACATGGGTAGATTGTAGGGTACTTGATAAGTTTGCCAGTGGCAGGCGTGCAAACTGGTTAAAAAACCGCACTCGCAGCCGCCGCAACAAACCAAACACCGCATGGTGGGATACCATCATTTCACCATAGCGTCCCGCGGTACGTACCATCGCCATCACACGGATAATCGCTGCCGGTACCAGATAATTAAAACTGTGTGAGCCCAGCGCCACCATCCCCGCCATTGCTGCCGCAGAAATAAACCACCCTGACGTCATCAATAGCCCAATCACCGATAACGCAGTCATTATGCCTAAACAGGCAGCAATGAGCCATTTCTCTAGCTGCGTGCTAAACAGCTGGGTTAAACGAAAGGTTTGATGACTGTTTGCTTTTTTTTGCAGGTGAGTTTTGACAAGGCTATTTTCACTAGCAAATTTATTTTCACTATTTTTTTCACTATTAGAGGCTGCCATACCGTTACGCCTTCGCCAAAGTAGATGCAATATCAAGGCTTATTTGCCGATCCAGCCAAGGCAGATTTGTGGCATCGTGCGTCACCCATAACACGGTTTTGCCCCTAGTCACTTGTTGTAATAGCGCATTAATCTCGGCTGCGGTATCACTATCTAAATGCTCAGTGGGTTCATCGAGCAGCCAAAGCTGTGCGTCTTGTAAGAGTAACTGGGCTATTGCCAGTCGTCGCTGCTGTCCCCCTGACAAGCCGCTACCACGCTCACCTAACTGAGTATCTAGCTGATTTGGCAGTGCTTTTATCAAAGGTTTTAACCCCACTTGCGCAAGAATTTGCCATAATTTGTCATCACTGGCGGTTGGGTTTGGCAGGCGCAAATTATCGGCGATACTCATCGGCAGTAGCATGGTTTGCTGTGACAAATAGGCGATTTGGTGGCGAAATTGTGTGGAATTGATGGCATTAAAATTTTGGTTATCAATAAAGATATCGCCTTGGTAGGCACAAAAACCCAAAAAAATTTGCAATAGGGTGGATTTGCCGCTGCCACTTTGACCGACAATCGCCAACCGTTCCCCTGCGGCAATAGCAAAACTTAACGGCGCGAGCCGTGTGCGCTGCTGATGATTGACCCAAATATTATTTGCGTCAATGGCAGGGGGTGCAGTTAATATAAAGGGATTAGCTTTTGTTTTTTCCGCTGACTGAAAAGCTAACAACGGTGATAACTCAGCAATCGCACCTTCCGCTTGCGCTTTGACATGATAATCCGCGCCCAACTGACGTAGCGGGGCATAAAATTCGGGTGCCAACAGCAGTAAAAATAGCGCCGACTGGTAAGGCACAGGCACCGTGTTTTTTTGCCAAGGTAAAATACCGATTAAACCAAAACCCAAATACACGGCAAGTAGCGCAATCGACAGCGCGGCTAATAGTTCTAGCGCTGCGGTGTTTAAAAACGCAATTTTGAGTACCGACATGGTGCGCATACGGTAGGCTTCGGCTGAGGCGTCGATGTCTTGACTCGCGTGCCCGACAGCATCCAGCCGTTGCAGTGTCGCCGTGCCACGCAACCAATCCAAAAATCGCCCGCTCAGCTGTGCCATCGCGGCAAATTGTTGCCGACTTTTACGGGCGGTGGCATGACCAATTAATACCATAAATACAGGAACTAGGGGTGCGGTCAGCAGTAAAATCAGCGTCGCTATCCAGCTTTGGGTCGCAGCGGCGACTAATAGCATGATAGGTGTGGTCACCACAATCAGTCGCTGCAGATAAAAACGGCTGACATAGCCCGTTAAGGCGTCACATTGCTCAATCACCATACTGGCAAGCCCGCCATCACTGCCATACTGATCGCGCGCCGCACCTACTTGTGCCAGTTTTTCAACTAACGTTTTTCGCAGGATGCTGGCTACTTGTAGCCCCGCATCTAACGCCAACTGATCTTTGCAAAAATGCAGTAAAGGACGTAGCAACAGACACCCTAGTAGCCACGGCAGATAATCAAAAAATACGTCAGTGGCAGGGCGGTGATGGGCGATTTGCGTTAACCAATTTGCAAAGATGACCGCAATCAGCCAAGACTGCACAATCAATACCAGCGTGGATACAACTGACAGTCCCCATGCCATATAAATCGGTCGCTTTGCCATAGCGGCATAGTGACGAAGGGTTTGGTTGACAGTAGAAGTTTCAGACATGGTTGGTTAATAGTAACGATAAAATCAATTGACACATCATAGCGTATCAAGCGCTTGTTAGATATGGCGTAATGCTCATCAAGGCAATGAGACTAAAAAATGTAAACACATTGCCCACCGATAAGGGTTGATAAAACCTTGATAAAGGCATATAAGAGACAGTTAAATAAAGCGATGAACGACCGCGCCACTTTAAAATACTACCCATAAACTATCGCTTATCTATAGCATGATACCAGCAGATGGTAGCAGCAGCGCAATACGGCTCGTAGTATTTGCGCAAGATGGGTAGTCGTATTTGGTAGTCGGGTGCGACATTATGCCGCATGACAAATAATTTATAGATTTATATAATGTTTGTAAATAAAAACATTACCCTTTTTTAACCACGCATGAGGGTAATTGACATCTGAATTGGTTGTCAAACCAAGGAGTCAACATGATAACAGAACATCTCGTCGATATCTCCCGTCTGCAATTTGCAGTCACGGCGTTATATCATTTTTTATTTGTACCACTCACACTGGGCATGGTGTGGCTGCTGGTCATCATGGAATCCATGTACGTGATGACAGGCAAAGAAGTATGGAAAGACATGACGCGTTTTTGGGGCAAACTATTTGGCATCAACTTTGCCTTGGGTGTCACCACCG
This sequence comes from Moraxella sp. CTOTU48268, assembly GCF_032069585.1. NCBI lineage: Bacteria > Pseudomonadati > Pseudomonadota > Gammaproteobacteria > Moraxellales > Moraxellaceae > Moraxella > Moraxella sp. CTOTU48268. The sequence goes on along the minus strand of NZ_DAMALV010000009.1, from coordinate 26,642 downwards.
GCATCACCATGGAATTCCAGTTTGGTACCAACTGGGCATATTACTCACAATATGTCGGCGATATTTTTGGGGCGCCGCTTGCCATTGAAGGCTTGATGGCATTTTTTTTAGAATCGACCATGGTTGGACTGTTTTTCTTTGGTTGGGATAGACTGTCACGCGGACAGCATTTACTGGTGACTATGTTGATGGCACTGGGTACCAATCTATCCGCATTGTGGATTTTGATTGCCAATGGGTGGATGCAAAATCCTGTTGGCGCAGAGTTTAGTTACCAGACTATGCGCATGGAAATGACCGATTTTGCGGCAGTATTATTTAACCCTGAGGCGCAGAACAAATTCGTGCATACCGTCTCTGCCGGGTATACGGTGGGGGCAACCTTTGTGCTTGCCATCTCAGCGTGGTATTTGCTCAAAAAACGCGATGTCGAATTTGCCAAACGCAGCTTTCAAGTCGCGGCGGCGTTTGGTTTTGCATCGATTTGTAGCACCATCGTGCTGGGTGATGAGTCGGGTTATTCCATTGGCTTGGCACAGCAAACCAAAATGGCAGCAATAGAGGCGATGTGGGAAACCGAGCCTGCGCCTGCCAGTTTTAATTTGATTGCCGATATCAACCAAGCCGAGCAAAAAAATAACTGGGCAGTGCAAATTCCGTATGTGATGGGCTTGATTGGGACGCGCTCACTAGATACCCCGATTTTGGGTATCCATGACATCAAAATCATCAATGAAAAACGTATCATCAATGGTCAAAAAGCGGTGTTGCTACTGGATCAATTACGCAGTGCACCCCCAGGTTCAACCCCAAATCCTGTGACAGTGGCAGAATTTGAAAAGGTAAAAAAAGACTTGGGCTTTGGGTTATTGCTCAAACGCTATTCGCCAGATGTTAGCCAAGCCACGCCGGCAATGATTAAACAGGCCACCGATGCCACCATTCCACCTATTGTCCCGATGTTTTGGTCATTTCGTGCCATGGTGGGTTTGGGCTTTTTATTGTTGGCATTGTTTACTATTAGTCTTTGGTCAAGTGTCAAAGATAACTTTATCCAAAAACCTTGGCTGTTACGTTGGGCATTGTTTATGCTGCCTGCGCCTTGGCTTGCTGCTGAATTTGGTTGGTTTGTTGCTGAGTATGGACGTCAACCTTGGACGATTTATGGCATGTTGCCAACGTATTTTTCAGTCTCCAACATTAGCGTGGCGAATGTGTATGCCTCGCTGGCGGGATTTGTTGGTTTTTATACGGTGCTGCTGATGATTGAAATGTACTTGATGGTGAAATATGCCCGTAAAGGACCTGCAAGTCTAGGAACGGGCAAATACCACGGCGAAGACACTCACAAGGTTCATGTGAGTCCTTCATTAAATTTGCCCCATGATACAGCCGAGGTGAATCATGTTGTTTGATTATGAAACACTCAAAATTATTTGGTGGTTATTGGTCGGTGCGCTGCTCATTGGGTTTGCTATCATGGATGGGCATGATATGGGCGTGTGTTCGTTACTGCCTTTTGTCGGCAAAGATGATGAAGAGCGCCGGGTGATTATTAATACCATTGGTCCGCACTGGGAGGGTAACCAAGTATGGTTTATCACGGCAGGTGGCGCGATTTTTGCGGCATGGCCGATGGTGTACGCCACCGCTTTTAGCGGTTTTTATTGGGCATTGATGGCAGTGTTGTGGGCATTATTTTTCCGCCCGGTGGGGTTTAAATATCGCAGTATGATACACAATCCAACCTGGCGCAAAGCGTGGGACTGGGGGTTGTTTCTCGGTTCATTTATCCCGGCTGTGGTGTTTGGCGTGGCATTTGGTAATTTGTTTTTAGGCGTGCCCTTTAGTTTTAACAACCATTTGGTATCGACTTACACAGGCTCATTTTGGGCATTACTTAATCCATTTGCCCTACTGTGTGGCTTGATTAGTGCGTCTATGTTGATTATGCAAGGTGGGGCGTATTTGGCGCATCGCACCCTTGATGAGGTACAAAATCGTACCCTTAACTACGCTGCTATCAGTAGTATGGTGATGGCGGTGTTGTTTGTGCTGGCAGGGGTTTGGATACAATCGATTGACGGCTATCATATAACCAGCCACATTGACCCCCAAGCCTTACCAAATGTGCTCAATAAAGAGGTGACGCGTCAAGCGGGCGCATGGATGGCAAATTATCATCAGTATCCGCTGGCATGGGCATTCCCTGTGCTTGGTGTCATCATGCCGCTTGTCACGGCGATATTGTTAAAAGCGCGAAAAACCTTGACCGCATTTATCGCCTCCAGTATTGCTGTGCTTAGTGTGATTATGACCGCAGGCGTGGCGTTATTTCCGTTTGTCATGCCATCCTCTAGCGACCCACGTTCAAGCTTGACGGTTTGGGACAGTGTATCGAGTCATCTCACCTTGATGATTATGTTGGTTGTCGTGGTGGTGTTGTTACCGATGATTGTAGGCTACACCAGCTGGGCATATAACGTGATGCGCGGTAAAGTGACCAAGGCTTATGTTCGAGAGCAAGAGCATTCACTTTACTGACCCAAATGCAGGCAACTTAATAGGAGAACACAATGTGGTATTTTGCGTGGATATTAGGATTGGGGTTTGCGGTATTATTGGCGATTTTAAACGCGCTGTGGCTTGAAAATGCCGATGCGCGTAATAAAGCCTTTAATCCAAAAGCGCAGGATGATAATCCCACCAATGATGGTACAGTGACAGAAGGCAATCCCACTGAAGATATCCATAAAACAGGCAACACTTCAGATAACGAGTCCTAATAGCCATCGACCATTAGCGCTTTAAGTCATCACGGCTTAAAGCGCTTTTTTATGCGGTTTCACAACCCTCTATTTTTTAATTATTTTCTTATTTGGTACACAATTTGCATTCCCTGTCTTGGCAAAACTGATTAATACTTGAGCGATAGTTTTTTATCGAGGGCATAAGGGCAAAAGTTTTATGAGAAAGTTAAACAATACGGTTCAGCGGCATACGAGTAAACGGCTTAAGAAAGCCTATAAATGGCTATTATCCGTGATGGTTTTTTATCAACATTCCTCAGTGTACGCTGCGACGCCCACCAATGAGCAGCTATATGACTACCAAAATGTGATGTGGGTGGTTATTGGCGGTTTGCTGGTGTTCTTTATGCAGGCGGGTTTTGCGCTCATTGAATCAGGCTCAGTGCGCAGTAAAAATACCGTGAATGTGTTGATGAAAAACTACACCGACATGGCGATTGGCGGATTAATTTTTTATATCTTGGGCTATGGTTTGATGGCAGGCAACAACCCCACAGGTTACGTGGGTCAAAGCGAGTTTTTACCAGAGCAGCTTAGCAATATGCAATGGGCACATTTGTTTTTTCAGATGATGTTTGCTTCCACCGCCGCCACCATTGCCAGTGGTGCGATGGCGGAGCGCATTAAATTTTCAGGGTATCTGATTGGTACGTTGATGACTTGCGGACTGATTTATCCAGTCGTAGCAAGTTGGGCATGGGGTGGTTATTATGGCGGTCAAGGCTGGCTCACCGAGCTTGGATTTATTGATTTTGCCGGCTCTTCGGTGGTGCACTCTGTCGGTGGGTGGCTAGCGCTCGCGGGTATTATCGTCCTTGGACCGCGTATTGGTCGCTTTGCCCCTGATGGCACGCCGCGTTTGATTGCCGGTCATAATCTCACGCTTGTCACATTGGGCGGCTTTATCCTATGGTTAGCGTGGTTTGGATTTAACGCAGGTTCTACACTGACCAGCTCAGGTAATTTGGGCAAAATCATGCTAAATACCCACCTAGCAGGGGTGAGTGCGGTGACGGCTTATCTGCTAATTTCAGGGGTGATGCGTAAAGCGATTTTATTGAGTGATACGGTCAATATCAGCCTTGCAGGGTTGGTCGCCATTACCGCAGGCTGTGCGACCATGTCGCCTGTGTTTGCGATTGTCACCGGTGTGGGTGCATGTTTGGCGTATTTGGCGGTGAAGCGGTTGTTGGATAATGTTCAAATGGATGATGCGGTGTATGCCGTTGCTGTGCATGTGGGCGGCGGTGTGTGGGGTACGCTGGCAGCAGGGCTGTTTTATGAAGGTGATTTATTCGACAGCCATCGTATTATCGTACAGCTGATGGGCATCGGGGCAATGTTTGTCTGGTCGTTTGGACTGGGTATGGTGGTGTATTTTGTGATTGAAAAAACCATCGGTCTTCGGGTACTTGCACAGCATGAGCAACGCGGGCTTGACTTTACCGAACATGCCGAAGGGGCTTACCCTGAATTCCAAGATAGCTTATTTAGTCAGCAAACGCTAACTGAGCGGCATTAGTTTTAAATTTTGAGGTGCCTGTATGCTCTGTCGTCACAAGTACCCGACCTAATACAGTCATTTGCGTCAATTGTAATTTTATTAACTTTAAATATTTGGCACCGTCATGAACAAAGAAGCTACTATCAAATCTGCGTTAACACCGTTTTTAAAAGATGCTGATATACGTAAAGCTATGGACATCTTTCATAAAGATTATGCCGATATTACGCCTTACCAAATCCAGCGTTTTGTCCATGAAATTACGCAAGACAACGCAACCAAAGAATATCGCTCAAATATCCGTCGAAGTTTGATGAAAGCGCTGAGTGATTATCAAATGGGTGCAGCCAAACCTCAACCAATAACCCATGATATCCCTGATTTGGGGCAAAATAGCGCAGTAATTCACCCATCAACCAGTCAAGTAGCTATCGCTAACCAAAAACCTGATTCAGTATCTAGCCCAATATTTAGCCAAACATCTAGCCAAATAGCCGCCTTTGAGTTACTGATTGATAGTTTTATGGTGCAATTTTCACCATTATTGGGCAGCCGAATTTTAGACAGTGTCAAGCAGACAATTCATCAGCATCATAATTCATCAAAATCCCGTGGTTTTGGGCTATTAGCTCGCAAGGCAGAAACCAATCAGGCTTTAACCTTAACCATGATTCACTTTTTTAATCAGTTTTTTGGTGGGGACAAACAAAGTGCGTTGACAATGTCGTTGACCGATGCGGATACAGCAGGATTTAGAACTATCTTATCGTTATTTTATCAGCAAGCGTGTCAATGGGCAGGCCCTACTGATGCAGATATTGCTTTGGCGCAGGCAAACAAGATTACCAAAGCTAAGTTTGACGTATCTTTAGTTGAAAAATTTATGTAAAAATGCCATTGATATAAACTACTGCGGATTGACAGTATCATAGTACAATTTTTATGCAGACCTAAAGATGCTAAATGGCAAGTTCCCAGTTCATTTTATTTCCTGGTCCATTTTAGAGAGTTTAGCACTGCGTTTGATGCTGTATTGTAGCTTAATTTTATGAGACCAACTCTAGGTTTCATAAGATTAAGTTTTTTTAACCGATGAAAATTTATTGCAACTGGCCTCTCTCACAAATTTTCGGAAAATGTCATGAATCATCAAATTCAGTATTATGTCTACGCCAGTAAAATAAATTTGACCCAAATTTTTGACCATAATTTATTCACTGATATTCGCGAGCAAGCCCAGTCCAACAATCAACACCATCATATTACGGGGTTTTTATTGTTTAAGGATGGCAAATTTTTGCAGTATATTGAAGGTCAAAAAGCGGTATGTGAACAATTATTTAACACGATAAAGCAAGACCGACGACATAAAGAGATAGTGGTGCTAGACCAGGGACAGTTAGAAAAACGCTATTATCAGCAATGGCTGATGAATTGTTATAACATGGATGAAAAAACCCAAACCCTTGAACTGCTTAATCTTCCAGATATGGTGTACGACTTTGATATTTATCATTGGAGCCAAGCTCACGTACATGAAGTGATGTCACTAATGGCAAAAAACCATTTGCTTGGCATGACCCCTCAAACGGGGAGTTTTTTCTCGGTGGTTTATCGCCGCTTTATGGCGCAGAATAAAAAATATTTAATCATTCAACTGCTGATATTAGGTATGTTTTTCATCAGTTTATTGTTCTTAAAAAGCAACTATTAATAGCAAACATTGATTAACGCGATAGGGTATGAGTCTACAGTGACCACTACCAAATACCCAATAAAGACGGCGGAAAAATTGAGTTTAAAACCGCGTCACTATCTTGCGTTTGCGTAAGCGTTTAATGGTTAGCTTTTTTTACTATCAGATTGGCAAAAATCTACAGCTCAATTAACAACATAAATATCACCAACCATGGCACCGTGATGACAGTAAGCGTGAAAAAAAGGTGTTTTTTGACATGGTGTTTGATGATGGCGCCGATATAGCTTCCTGCTTTGACCTGGTAGGGGGCAATATCAGCATCATCGCGCTCATAGAATGCGACCATGTCATTGAGTAATTGCTCGACCTGTTCGGTCTGCCATTGGTAGGTTTCAAACTTTGCTAACAGCTCGCTAATTACTGGGGTTGTATGGGATATGCCGGGTGTCACACATAGCATATCGCATTGCTTAAAGCGTTTAGCAGGGGTCGTACCTTGATGGATAAGATGAATTTTATGGTGGCGTTTATCATGGGTGATAGCGAGGTACAAATTCGCTATATACATTTCACTACCTTCCATAAAATGCAGAAAGCGACCATCTTTGAATAGAATAAAACCCATGATGCCGGTTTTTTGATTATTATCTCTGGCACTTTGATAAATTTGGGTAAATGTGCTGGGCTTTAAAGCGGCTGACCAAGTAAGCGAACTGGTATAAGTCAGGTAATAAGTAGGGGGAGACATCATCGTAGAACTCCTCAGCCATACTCTTTATATGTTACTTTGAGTGTAGCATAATAATTTTTTAATGTTATGATTAATTTAGCATTTTTTATTAAAACTAAAGTATAACCCTTAATTCATACAAAAATAAATTAAAGTTTATAAATCTTTTTAGGGTAAAAATTTAATTATTTTTATGATGCTGTGGTTGCATATCTGTGATTAGCTCGTTCACCTCCGATGACTGCCAATCGGTGGGGTTAAACGCTTGAAATAGTCTGCTAATGGATAAATTATTCACATCCTTATCAATGTCAATACAGTACATATCCCATTTTTTGAACCGCGGCTGCTCCCGATAACCCTCGGTAATTATTTTTAAATTTTTATGGCGATAATCTTTAAGTAAATTTTGGTACAGGTGAGTGACTAATGCCTTATCCCCTTCCAAATATTGAAAAAAATGCCCATGTTTGAATAGCAAAAATCCCGTGATGTGTTGGGTATGATTGTTTTGCATAGAAATCCGCTCGATAGTTTTGAAAGTAAACGGATTAATCGCGCCCAGTAGGGTAATTTTACTGGTGTAGGTTAAATAATAAATAGCATTACACATAACGATATCCAACATAAGGTTACCGCTGTTACCAATTTACTACAGCGGGCATTTGATTAACCCTTATAAGCGATTATACTTAACAAAAAGCCATTCTGTTACATAAATATTTAATCATTTCAAATTTAACGTTCTGACTTAAAAACTTACTTATTTAAAAAAGCGAAACCCTTAAAAAAGAGAAACCTATGCTAAATTCATCTAGCCACGCTACAAAAAACCCGTCATCCGCCACCGTCCGCTCAAATAAATTCAAACTTGGGGCTGTTGCGGTTATAGCCATTGTGGGGTTAAGTTTGACAGGCTGTCATGCCATGGCGACAAAAAACGCACCCATCGCAGCAAAAGCTGATAGCACTAGCACTGTGTCAAATGGTATTAAAACCATCAAAAATATTGCCTATGGCACAGATACCCGCCAACAACTCGATATTTATACCCCTGCAGACGGTCAGCGACACCCTGTGTTGATATTTGTATACGGGGGCAGTTGGCAATATGGCAAACGTCAAACCTATGGCTTTGTCGGTAAGCAGTTTGCCAAGTCGGGCTACACCACAGTGGTGGTGGATTATCGCTTAGCTCCTGCAAACGTATTCCCAGATTATGTGCTCGATACAGCCAGCGCCATGGGTTGGGTGTATCGCAATATCGCTCAATATGGCGGCAATCCTAATCAGCTGTTTGTCATGGGGCATTCAGCAGGGGCATTTAATGTGGTATCTGCGGTGGATGATAACCGTTTTTGGACAACCACCGGCATTCCCAACAAGGCAATATTAGGCGTGATTGGGCTAGCAGGGCCGTATGATTACGATTTTCGTAGCGGTACTACCAAAGTTGCCTTTCCAGCTGATAGCACGCGCCAACAAGTAATGCCTGTGTATCATATCCGCCAAGATGTACCCCCACATTTGTTAGTCACAGGCAGTAAAGACAGGCTCGTCTACCCACAAAATGCTGATAGCTTACAAAAAGCGCTGACCCAAGCAGGCGGCAACGTAGAACGGGTGCAAGTCCCTGCCACTCATGCAGGCGTCGTCATTGGTCTGGCAGCACCGTTACAGTCTTTTTATCCCACCTTTAATAAGGTCAATGATTTTATGCAGCGGCATTTGCCAACAGCGCAGTGAGAAAGATTTCCAACAAAAACTTTTAAGCGGCGGCAATTTTCACAGACTCATGCAGTCAAAGGCATACCACTGCTGAGCCAGTAGCATCAAATGCGATAAGAGAGTCACAACCGAGTTGAGGTAACCGACTCGGTTTGCATTTTTATGCAATTATTTATGCCATTTGCTCTCCAATTTTTACTGCATAGACAGCTGCTGCAACATAATGACGCTATTGCAGGTAGCTGCTATCCGCTTATAATAAACGGCATTGACTCGCTTATCATAAAAAAGTTCTCAATATCCTCATAACAACATAACGAACAGGACTTCCTGATGCTACCAATCAAAGACCCAACCTTACTCAAAACCCAATCACTTATTAGCAACCAATGGACAGACGCCACGACAGGGGACACCATTGATGTCACCAATCCATTTGACAACCAAGTGATTGCCACCATACCCAGCCTAGAAAAATCCCAAGTCATCGACGCCGTCGCCATCGCCCACAAAGCGCAAATAGACTGGGCAAAAAAGACCGCCAACGAGCGCGCAGCTATTTTAAACAACTGGGCGGATTTAATCGACCAAAATAAAGAAGATTTGGCGACCATCATGACCGCTGAGCAAGGCAAACCAATCACCGAATCGCGCGGTGAAATCGGCTATGCCAATAGCTTTATCCGCTGGTTTGCCGAAGAAGGCAAACGCATCTATGGCGACATCATCCCTACCACCAACAAAGACCTACGCTACGTGGTGTTAAAACAGCCCATCGGTGTCTGTGCGGCGATTACCCCCTGGAATTTTCCCGCCGCCATGATTACCCGCAAAGTTGCCCCTGCCTTAGCCGCTGGTTGTAGCATAATTGTCAAACCTGCCACCGAAACCCCATTGACCGCATTAGCACTGGGCGAACTTGCCATACGTGCAGGCTTGCCTGCAGGCTTGCTACAAATCGTCACCGGCAAGTCATCCGTCATTGGCGAAGTGCTCACCCAAGATGAACGTATCCATAAACTATCCTTTACCGGCTCTACCGAAGTCGGTCGCACTTTGATGTCACAATGCGCGTCCACGGTCAAAAAACTCTCAATGGAGCTTGGTGGCAATGCGCCCTTTATCGTATTTGATGATGCCGACTTAGAAAAAGCAGCAACCGGTCTTATCGCTTCCAAATACCGTAATGCCGGACAAACCTGTGTGTGTGCAAACCGCGTCTATGTGCAAGCAAGCATCAAGGATAAATTTTTAGCCATCTTTAAACAAAAAGTAGAAGCCTTAAAAGTGGGTAACGGCATGACAGAGGGCACAAATATCGGTCCGCTCATCAACCAAGGTGCACTGGACAAAGTCGAGCAGTTACTTGAAGATGCAGTCAGCAAAGGCGCGACCGTGGTCACCGGTGGAAAGAAACACAGCGCGTCAGATTTAAGCTTTGAACCGACCGTTATCACGGGAATTACCGATGACATGGACATTGCTACTCAAGAGATTTTTGGTCCGATTGCGCCCGTGTTTGTGTTTGATAGCGATGAGGAAGTGATTGCCCATGCCAACAACACGATTTATGGATTAGCGGCGTATTTTTATACCCAAAGTCTAGCTCGCTCGTGGAAAGTGTGTGAAGGACTCGAATACGGTATGGTCGCCCAAAACACCGGGCTGTTATCCACGGAGGTCGCACCATTTGGGGGTGTCAAACAATCCGGTTTTGGGCGTGAAGGCTCAAAGTATGGGATTGAAGACTATGTCACGACCAAATATTGGTGTATTGATGTGCAATAATAGTTCAATCGTCCAAATTCATGGCATACATTGCCATGATTGGGCGTAAGATTGAACGCGCTGATTTTGCCTGTTAGCTTTTGCAATTAGCGCTTTAGGACTTTTACTCAGCGATATCAAATACTTGACGTAGGTATGCCAAAAAGGTATCGTTATCGGTCATAGTTTTGCCCGGGCTGTCGGATATTTTGGCGACCGATTGCCCATTACATTCAACCAGTTTAAGGACGATGTTGAGCGGTGTTTGTCCCATATCATTGGTCAAGTGAGTCCCGATCCCAAACCCAAGTTGAAAACGGTCGTTAAAATGCAAGTACAGCGCCCACGCCTTCTGCAACGTCAACCCATCGCTAAAATTTAACATTTTGGTTTTTGGGTTGATTTTGAGTTGTTGGTAGTGCGCATAGGCTTTTTCGCCCCATTCATACGGGTCGCCACTGTCATGACGCAGCCCATCAAATAGCTTGGCAAAATACAAGTCAAAATCGCGTAAAAACGCGTCCATCCCGACCACGTCTGTCAATGCAATACCTAAGTCACCTCGATATTCTTGAACCCAAGCTTCGAGTGCCGCTTTTTGGAAATTACGCAAACGCACATCAAGTGCCTGAAAGGCTTGTAAAAATTCATGCGCCATTGTGCCAATCGGGGTGATACCGAACTGTTTGGCAAAATACACATTGCTCGTACCGCGAAATATTTCCGGCACTGCCATCAACCGCTCAATCACTTGCTCTTGCCAAGCAACACTATAACGTCGACGCGTACCAAAATCTGATACCAAAAACGGGACGTCATAAGCCGCCATTTGGCGACGATAGTCTTGTAGCAGTAGCAGTTTATCGTTTAGCCGTTGTTCACCGACTTGCCAAGCCGATTGCTGGTCAAGGTGACTAAAATACAGTTCATTGACAATCGCCAACACAAAGATTTCAAACATCATTGCCTGAATCATCGGACCTTCAATACGAATGTCTAACCGACCTTCAGCATCAATGGTCGCTTTGATAAAACGGCGTTTGAGTTGAAATAATTCAAGATAATCAACAAAGTCACTTTTGATAAAGCGCAGACCACGAAGATATTGCAGCTCATCGGCTGTAAACCTTAGTTCACAAAGCGCATCGAGCTCGCTATTGACTTCATCGAGTAGTGTTGATAGGGGATAGGCGGTGTCTTCAAGGTTGCGACAGCGAAACGCATATACGCTATGCGTCTGTGGAAACTTATGTAGCACCACTTGTAGCATGGTAAATTTGTATAAATCCGTGTCCAATAAAGACTTAATAATCGCCATCATCCATCCTAAATTCTGTAACTATCGATATGAGTGACTACTTTAGCATTAATTCGCTTGGATTGTAGAAAATCTGACTCGGTGCTTGGCATTATGGTTGGCTGGGCGTTTCGACTTTAATTTTATTGACGGCATGGTATTCACGGTTAAAATACACCAAGCCTGTCTGGTCTTTGCCTTGTTGTATGGCTTCGATACGACAAATAAAAATCCCGTGTGTGCCGACTTCTTGGATTTGCTCGATTTGGCAATCAAAGCTCGCCAAGGCATTGTCCAAAATCGGTGATTGGGTCATCAAGGTATGCCATGTGCCATGCTCAAAGCGCGCTTGCGCTTCGAGTTTTGATGCAAAAACCGCGGATAATGGTACATGATGATCGGCAAGCACATTCACCGCCAATACCTTGTTTTGCACGAAATATTCATACGAGCGTGAGGCGGTATTCATACATACAAGCAAGGTCGGTGGGGTATCGGTTACACTGCACACCGCCGATGCAGTAAAGCCATGACGACCCGCAGGGCCATCGGTAGTGACCACATTGACCGCAGCCGATAACATCGACATGGCATTTCTAAAATCAGTAACGTCAACCATTGTTTTTTCCAAAGTACTTTTTAAATTATTAGGTCGTCCAATTGATGCGTGGCTAAATAGTCATTTCGGACGAGCTTGGCGCCTTGTGCTAAAGCAGACAGCTTGCCTTGTGCCACATGACGGGGGAGCGGCGCCATCCCGCAATTGGTACAAGGGTACAAATTTTCAGCATCCACAAACTGCAAGGCTTTATGCAGCGTCTCTGCCACTTGTTCAGGCGTTTCTATCTGATGCGTCGCCACATCAATCGCGCCCACCATCACTTTTTTGCCACGAATCAATTCGATAAGTTCCATCGGTACGCGCGAATTGTGACATTCCAGCGACACCATATCAATCGCCGATTGCTGTAGTTTGGGGAAGATGGCTTCATATTGTCGCCATTCACTGCCCAAGGTTTGTTTCCAATCGGTATTGGCTTTGATACCATAACCATAACAGATATGGACGGCAGTGTCACATTTCAACCCTTCTATAGCACGTTCGAGCGCCGCAATACCCCAATCATTGACCTCATCAAAAAATACATTAAAGGCAGGCTCATCAAATTGAATAATATCAACCCCTGCCGCCTCGAGTTCTTTAGCTTCTTGGTTGAGTACGGTGGCAAATTCCCAAGCCAGCTTTTCGCGGCTGCCGTAGTATTGGTCACTTAAGGTATCAATCATGGTCATGGGTCCAGGTAGCGCCCATTTGATAGGTTTGTCTGTGTGCTCACGTAAAAACTTGGCGTCCTCAGCAAATACCGATTGCGGGCGCGACACCGCACCTACCACAGTCGGCACACTGGCTTCATAGCGATTGCGAATTTTTACCGTAGCGCGATTGGCAAAATCAACCCCATCTAGATGCTCAATAAAGGTGGTGACAAAATGTTGGCGGGTTTGCTCGCCATCACTCACAATATCAATGCCTGCCGCTAATTGCTGCTGCAATGATACCAATAACGCGTCTTGTTTGCCTTGGACAAGCGCGCTGTCTGTCAGCTTCCAAGGTGACCAAAGTTGTTCAGGTTCAGCAAGCCAGCTTGGTTTAGGCAGGCTACCTGCCGTTGATGTTGGAAAAAGTGTCGTCATTGTTTTCTCTTTGATTGTTTGGTGTTAGCAAAACTGCTTAAGCGACTTATTAAGCGACTTGGGAATTTAACCAGTTTTGTAATAAGGTTTGGTAGGGTTTGATAAAGTGGGTTTCTGTGTATTGACCTTGTTGAATCGCTAGCTGACTACGTTCTTCACGGTCATACTCGATTTTGGTCAGTGAATAATCCTCATGATTTAAACTGGGCCGATAGCTTTGACCTGCCACGGTATTGGCGTTATAAATCTCCGGACGATAGATTTTTTGGAACGTTTCCATCGTGCTAATCGCGCTAATAAGCTCAAGGTTGGTGTAGTCGTTGAGCAAATCACCTTTAAAATAAAACGCAAAAGGTGCCACTGATTTTGGCGGCATAAAATAACGCACCGATAAACCCATTTTGCTAAAGTACTCATCTGTCAGCGAATACGCGTCTTGTACATATTCAGTGCCCAAAATCGGATGACAATTGGCGGTTCGGGTGTAGGTCTTAGTGGTCGATACACTCAGACAAATCACCGGTGGTTTGTTAAATTGCTCACGGTAGGCAGGCGAGTTCAGCACATAATCAAACAACTTACCATGCAAATCCCCAAACCGCTCGGGCACGCTAAACAATGGCTGGTTTTTGTTATGGGCCAACAGCCATACACTAAAGTCATAATCGCGCACATAGGAAGAAAAACTGTTCCCCACGATGCCATCGATTCGCTGCTGGGTCTGGGTGTCAAAGATAACGGTTTTTAAAATCTCAATAGCCGGAAAGCTGTCTTTCGTACCCGCTATCTCAAGATTGGCAGAGACAATCTCAAGCTCGACCTGATAGCGGTCGCCAGTCACATTGTCCCAATGTGCCAAGTCATTAAATCGACGGTTAATCATTTGCAGGGTATTGCGTAAGTTTTGCTCGCGGTGTTCACCCCGTGCTAGATTGGCAAAGTTGGTAGTCAGCCTAGTATCTTTGGCAGGTTGGTAATTTTCATCAAATGCAATGGTTTTGATATGACAATCAATCGGTAAAGTCATGTCTATAATCTCCGTAACAGTCGTGCAAAAAAAATTCTTTTAGCACCCTACGACCACTAGAAATCGTCACTGCTAAAAGTACAAAGACAGTTATACGCTAAAATGGAGATGAATAAAAACGAATTAAAATTTAAAAATGATGAATTCTATTCATTTTAAATTTTTCCTTGAATAAAAAAACGGCTAGAGAGTATCTAACAGTTTTTTTATTGGCAGCACTGAGATTTGGTATTAGCGACATAAAAATACCCTAACATAAATTCAGCGAAGCTAGCGATACTGGCTATTTTTTGAGGTTGACGAAGATTAATTTTGTTAGAAGTTTTGCATATTCAATAAAAGTTGATAGTTAAAAAATAATTTGTGCAACAAAGTAATAAATTTTGTACCTATAAAATAAGTAATTCGCTATCAGAAAGGTTAACTTACCAATTACCAACATTACGCTACAAGTCTGTAGCATTAAAGGCTTCATAGCCCGCTCTATAATCACGGGAAAATAAGGAGGGTGATATGACAATAAGCAATCATCAAAATATACCCTCGTCAGCAATCAATACGGTAAAACCACCCTATATCACCATGGCGATTTTTGCCATCATAGGCTTTGTATTATTGTTTGGCGGGATTTATCTCATTAGTTTGGGCGGCTCGTGGTACTACTTAGTAGCGGGTCTTTGGATATTAGCCACGGCGGTGTTACTTAAAAAACGCGCTGCACTGGCGCTTTGGCTGTTTGCTGCTTTATTGGTTGTGACAGCGGTATGGTCGTTATGGGAAGTGGGCAGCGATTTTTGGGCACTCGCACCTAGACTTGATATTTTAACCTTTATGGGGATTTGGCTATGGTTGCCACATATCACCCGCTATGTTAAATCTCATCAGCCAATTAACCAGACGACTCCATCATCAACGCCTAAAGCAACGTTATTTGATCATACTTGGCTAACCCCGGTTCGACATGGCTTAGGCTTAGTCATTCTATCAATTTTTGCATTGATGGGTTATGCCGCTTTTCACGACCCCCAAGAGATCAATGGCACCATCACCCGCGCGCAGCCTACGCCAAAACCATTGGCAGGCATTGCTCCTGGCGATTGGACCGATTATGGACGGACACCTGAAGGTACACGCTATTCACCTTTGACCCAAATCAATGATAGCAATGTCAAAAATCTTAAAGAAGCGTGGACGTTTCGTACTGGCGACTTTAAAACTGCCAATGATTCTGGGGAAACCACTAACCAAGTCACCCCGCTTAAAGTCAACAATACCTTATATTTTTGTACCGCGCATCAGTTTTTGATTGCGCTTGACCCTGCCACTGGTAAACAAAAATGGCGGTTTGATCCGAAACTCAAATCAGACAAAACCTTCCAACATTTGACCTGCCGTGGGGTATCGTATCACGATGACGCCAATGTCAGTAAAAATGCTGCCAGTTTGCAAGCGCGCCAAACCCAATCGGCGCTTTGCCCGCGTAAAATTATTTTGCCGGTCAATGATGGTCGCCTAGTCGCTGTCAATGCCGATACGGGTCAACGTTGTAGCGATTTTGGTACCAATGGTGAAGTCAATCTGCAACAAGATATGCCATACCCATATCCCGGTGGCTACAACCCAACGTCACCGCCTGTAGTGACAGGTACGACGATTGTTATCGGTGGGTCTGTGACTGACAACCTCTCTACCAAAGAGCCTTCGGGCGTTATCCGTGGCTATGATGTTAATACCGGTAAATTGATGTGGGTGTTTGACACAGGCGCAGAAGACCCCAATGCCATTCCAGCACCTGGGCAAAAATTTGTACACAACTCGCCAAATGCATGGGCACCGCTTGCGTATGATAGCCAAGCCGACGTCGTATATGTGCCTGTTGGTGTTGGTACGCCAGATATTTGGGGCGGTAATCGTGACCGACTACAAGAGCGTTTTGCCAACTCGGTTGTTGCGCTCAATGGCACCACAGGTAAAGTGCTGTGGAGCTTCCAGACCACGCATCACGACTTGTGGGATATGGATGTACCCTCGCAGCCAACCATTGCAGAATTGACCGACCAAACGGGCAAAACCACGCCTGTGGTCTACGTCACCACCAAAACGGGTAATGTGTTTGTTCTTGACCGCCGTACGGGTAAACCTGTGGTACCGGTGACAGAACGTGCCGTACCGCAAACGGTCAAACGCGGTAACCAAACCAAAGGTGAAAAATACGCTGCCACTCAGCCATTTTCTGAGTTAAACCTTGCGCCACCAAATCCGCTACAGGATAAAGATATGTGGGGCGCGACCATGTTTGACCAGCTATATTGCCGTGCGTATTTTAAATCACTCAATTATGAGGGTATCTATACGCCACCGTCAGAAAACGGTACCTTGGTTTTCCCAGGTAATTTAGGGGTATTTGAATGGGGCGGTATTTCAGTCAATCCTGATCGCCAAGTCGCGGTGATGAATCCTTTAGCGTTACCTTTCGTCAGTACTTTGATTCCACAAGATCCTAACCGTCCACAAAAAGAAAAAGGCGCAGGCACTGAACAAGGCGTCCAGCCTATGTATGGTGCGCCTTATGGTGTTGAAATCAAACCTTTCTTATCACCTGTGGGATTACCTTGTAAACAACCTGGCTGGGGCTATGTAGCAGGGGTGGACTTGACCACCCATCAAATCGTGTGGAAAAAACGTATCGGTACTATCCGTGATAGCTTGCCAAAACTGATGCAGTTACCGCCATTAAAAATCGGTGTACCCGGACTGGGTGGTTCGATTTCGACAGCGGGAAATGTGATGTTTGTCGCGGCGACCCAAGATAATTATATCCGTGCCTTTAATGTCAGCAACGGCGATAAACTCTGGGAAGCACGTTTGCCTGCTGGTGGACAAGCCACGCCAATGACCTATGAGATTAATGGCAAACAGTATGTGGTCATCATGGCAGGCGGGCATGGCTCGTTTGGCACCAAGATGGGTGACTACATGGTTGCCTATGCGTTACCCGATTAGTCATAAATGTTTTAAAAAAACCACGTTAACACCTTAACGTGGTTTTTTTATGACCCTAGATTAAGTGGGCAGTGTATTTAGTCATAATTTATATCGGCAATTAAAAAACACTTAACGATAGCAATTACTTAACTGGTTTTTTAAATGCCTCAATCGCCATCGTTCGTGAGACTTTTGTTGGGGTGTCAAGCTTTGGATAGGCGATGTGGGGATGTTGTGTTAGGTAAGTTTGGAGTTTCTGCTCATCGTTGATGATGTTAGCTGGCACTGTTGCAAGCTCGGGCACCCAGTATTGGATATAGCTGGCGTCAGGGTCATGCGTTGCCGCCTGACTAAATGGATTCATCACCCGAAAATAGGGCTGAGCATCGGTACCGACGGAAGCTGACCATTGCCATCCACCATTATTACTGGCAAAATCACCATCTACCAAATGCTGCATAAAATACGCCTCACCCCAACGCCAATCGATCAGTAGGTTTTTGCTCAGATACATCGCCACCACCATACGCAGCCGATTGTGCATAAAACCTGTAGCATTGAGACAGCGCATCGCTGCATCCACCAGCGGCACGCCGGTCTTACCTTGATACCA
Source organism: Moraxella sp. CTOTU48268 (assembly GCF_032069585.1). NCBI lineage: Bacteria > Pseudomonadati > Pseudomonadota > Gammaproteobacteria > Moraxellales > Moraxellaceae > Moraxella > Moraxella sp. CTOTU48268. The sequence goes on along the minus strand of NZ_DAMALV010000009.1, from coordinate 8,787 downwards.
GCTTTCAAAGTCGGCTAGGTCATAGCGCCAAGCCACAGATTCATCGAGTGGGGTCAAAAGCGCCTTGCCTTTAACGATATCTGGACGGTTAACCATAACGTCATAATAAAAATCGCGCCAAGCCAGCTCGCTAATCCAGCGCATGATGTCTTTCTCGCTTCCCAGTCCTTGCTGACTGTTCAGCTTTTGTCTGGCTTTGAGATAGCATAATCTTGGTGATAGCATACCGATTGCTAAATAGGGCGATAAACGACTGGTCGCACCCAAGTGATTATTCAAAGCGGGCACGTCTCTGGCGGTATTGTAATCAGCGATATGTTTTTTTAAAAAATCATCCAGTCGTGATTGGGCAGCCGCTTCACCGGCAGGGTATAACAATTGTGCTAACTTACCCACGTGATTGAGCTGTTTATCGAGCGCAGGGGTGGGGGTAAGATAAGCGCGATAAAATGCATCAATCGTTATATAGTCATTGGTATTGGTATTGGTATTGCGGCTGTCTTTGGCAACTTGTGTGGTATTTATAGCCATGGCGGCAGGGGTGGGCGATAGGGTTAAGTCGGCGGTTTCAATCATCGCAAGCCAACGCTTGTAAAAAGGGGTAAAGACTTTGTACGGCATACCTTTGTCGGTGACGATACGCTGAGGGGCAATCACCTGACTATCATCAAACCATTGGGTAACTATGCCCAACGACTGCGCCTGCCGGGCGATATATTGATCGCGGGCAACTTCATTAACCGGGTACTCCAGATTGGCAAATACATGGCTAATAGAAAGCTGCTGGCAAAGCTCAAGCACATCCGTCGCCTGCAAGGCAAAATCATCCACCACTCTGATGATAATACCAATATTCAACTGAGATAAACTCTGCTCAAGTGCGCGGATTTGCCGCAGTATCAAGTCAATTTGCCACAGCGATTTGCGGTGGGATTGCCATTGCTTGGGTGTCAAATAAACCACGCCTATGACACCAGCATGGTTTTGCTGTGCATGCTCACAGCAAGCCGCAAAAGCGGTATTGTCAAAGGTGCGCAAATCTTGGCGAAACCACATCAAGTTCGTTTTGCTGCTCATTATCTTTACCCCAATACAACAGTTTATCGTTAGGGTATTATGTCAACAAAAGGCTTGGCTTCCCAAGACATTTTTTCAGGTTTATTGTGCCATCATAACGGTAAAACACCACTCATGCCGTTGCAAAAATGTGCAATGACCTGCACCAAAAGTCGGGTAAACGTTGTGTTGGCTTTGCAATATACGCGCCTTAAATAGCAAACTAACTATTTGATTTATGGCACAATTATATTAAGATGGCAATATCATCTGCCATCATTCAAGCGTGTATCAAGCGATTTCCCTGTTATGCTATCTACCCTATCATCCGATAACAAATCGTCAAAACTATATATTAGGGTAGTGGTAGTTGGCATCGTTACGGCGCTGCATGGGCTGCTGCTATATCTATTTTTTCAGTACCAAACTGCTTTAAAAATCAAACCGCAAACGACACAGCCGCTCGAAATTAGCTTTATCCAGCTGAAGCCTCACCCCTCGCAGACCTACCATTCACAACCGCCTGTGGTCATCCATCATGCAGACCCTGCCAAACAACCTCATCTTAGCGATAACACACAAGCAGCTGATATTAAGGGAAAACCATTATCAAAACCAAACCCTGTACCCGCTAAAATGGTAAATGACCCAGCAAAAAATAGTAGCCACAAGCCAATCGAACTCAGACCAACGATAGATAATTCGACTAACCAACAAAAAGCCAGTCAACCTACAACTCCGTTATCTACACCAAGTCAAAGTCAAAGCCAAACTCAATCCCAAAAAAAATCACAAGATATTCCTAGCCAGCCATTACTGAACGCGCGTCAATATAACGCTCACTATGAACAACAGCAAGCGGCGCAAATAGAACGCAACATAAGTTCAAATAATAGCCAATCTCTTGCTCAACCCAACTCAGCTACTATCAAATCAGCTGCTAACAACCAAAGCCATACCAATGCTGAGTATGCTTTAAAACCTATAACTCACGATGAGCGTGCTAAATCATCTAAAGATTCAATGCGTCCTCAAATACAAAAAACGCCAAATCAGCCCGTTAGCCCAGTTATTTCAACTATCCCCGCTGTCCCCACTATTAATTCGTCACCAAAACCAGCAACACCCATCACCTTTGGCAATGCGGATGCAAGTTGGCAGAAAAGACCTAACACGCAGTTACCACCCAATTTATCCCGTATTGTGACGCTAAAGCAGCTATCTAGCCTACAAGTAAAACTCAATGTCAATGCCCAAGGTGGCGTGGAAAAATGCAGGATTACGCAAACATCGGGTGATTCAGAGGTGGATAAATTTATTTGCCAACAAGTGCAAAAAGCCAAACTTTACCCAAAAAAAACCAATGGCGTCACGGTACCAAGCATTGGTAATCTCACCATAGCACTGACCAATCTTGCAAATTAAACCATACGATATGTTGTTGAAGCGGAACCTATGTAATAATCATGAAAGGCTTACTGTGTCAATGTTGATTAACTAGACACATAAAAAAAGCCAACCTGATGAACAGATTGGCTTTCATGTTATTGAAAGTTAGCTTATTTCTTTTGGTAAGATAAACGTAGACCGTATACCCAGCCATCATTGTCTTGGAAATCGCCAACAATGCTACCATCGGGTAGTTTTGCTTTGGCATCACCAAACATCAAGTATTTAACGCCGCCTGAGATAGCCCATTCAGGCGTCAAATTGTATTTTGCTCCCAAGCCCACATTCCAGTTACCCTCGACAGGTCCTAGAGAAGTGGTTGGATTACCTGCACCTGAGTCATAACCCACAGCGCCTGAAATAGCTAATTGTGGTGATAATTTTTTACCTAAACCGACTTCAGCAGTCCAAGCGTCATCGTCATAAGAAACTAAATTTAGACCGCTTGCGCTACCATAGATTTTTGGTTTAATCGCAAAATCGCTCCAAGGTACCCACCGTGCTTTTGCGGTTAATAAGGTTGTTGGATTGATACCTGTTTGGAAATCTAAGTTAACAGATTTTGGCGTGGTGATAGTAATTTCATTGGTGCCGACACCCGCTGCACCAAGTGCAGGCAGGTTTTCCGTCATATTGACGTCGTGGTCGATTTCAGAGCGATAAGTTAACGCGGCTTTGAGGGCAATTTCAGGTTTTAAATAAGCAATACCAGCCATCCAGCCATAAGCCGTATCACGCGTAATATTTGCATCATAGCCAGAGGCGGTTTTATAAGCGTTACCACGTAAATGGACATCGCCTTCTAAACGCTGAATCGTAGGGCCACCATAGATTTGAATATTTTTCTTTTCACCCAGTTTTACCCCCAACAGTCCTGTGAAATTTTGGCTGCTGATAGAAACGTTGGTTGCACCTGTGACTTTAGATAAATTTTGTGAAGCCGCTTGTGCGGTAGATAAAGTCTTAACTGCTTGGTTACCAGCCGCAACTTGGGTAGTACCTGCAGCAATCCCTTGTTGAAGTGCAGTAATTTGTGGCGTTAAAACAGGCGCTAATGCAGGGTTAGCAGCCAAAGCGGCTTGAGCTCTCGCTAATTGAGTATTCGCTGCATCTAATCGCGCTTGCCCTGCAGTAACTTGATTTTGGATGGTTGAGATAGCGGTTTGCAGTTCTGTAGCATTGGTAACAGGCAGTGCAATACCTGCATTTTGCAATCCTGCTGCTGCCTGAGCATAGATACCACCAATAACCGCAGTTGGCGTGCCAACAAAGTTGTTATCGCCAGAAAACTCAACATCTGCGCCCCAAGGCTGATCAAAAAATGCCCCTACGCTGATGGTGTCATTGACATCGGCTTTTGCGCCAAAATTTAAAAACTGGTAATCATCGGCCATATCAGGGACATTGCGACCTTCTTGATAATTATCTTTAGTAGCAAAAGCATTTTGATTATCTTTACCCTCGATTTTTGGATCGATGGTAATGTGCTCAACATAGGCAAAAGTACCTTGCTCGGTAAAAGCCCAGCTTGGTTGGGTAGAGCGGTCTAGACCGGCTGCGTTTGCGATAGAAACAGTAGAAAGCGTAGCAACGGCTAGCGCGAGAGAAGAAATTTTAAATGACATGTGAAGCTCCCTGTTTGATTTTAATCATCACGTCTAACAGCTAATTTAACAAAAACTTATCAATAAATTAGAATCAACGTAATACCTTCCTTTGGTCAGTGAAAGAATAATCAAAATTTTAACAATTGACAACCGTATAATCACATTTTTGTAAGAATTTATTGACCTGAGCAGTCACGAAAAAAAGAGGGTTTTAACTCATTGAGTTAACACCCTCTTTTTACTGACTATATCTAGCTAAACAACTATCGACCGCGGTAAGTAATACGTCCTTTCGATAAGTCGTAAGGTGTCATTTCAACTTTAACTTTATCGCCTGTTAAGATACGGATATAGTTTTTACGCATTTTTCCAGAAATATGCGCAATAATTTCATGCCCATTTTCTAAACGCACTTTAAATAATGTGTTAGGTAAAGTATCGACCACTTCGCCTTCAAATTCAATTACATCGTCTTTTTTTGCCATAATACCTATATCTATGAGTCAAATGTATAAATGCAGATTATACGCTGATGCGCGTGTTATCGCAACTTTTAAGCCCTAAATCAATCAATTGAAAAAAAACAGCTAGAAGATTTGCGCGCATCGCGTCCTTATTCAGGCAAATTTAGCCAAATAGGGGATAGCCTTGTTGCAGGTAACAGTGATTGAAATTGGGGTGGATATAGCGCATTGATAAAGTACAGCCCATCGGCAGAAGCAGTCGCTGCCGCAAGTGACCGATTTTTGCTAAGTAGCAATGCTTCAATCCATGCGACTGGCTGTTCACCGCGCCCAATTTCAAATAACGTACCCATAATATTTCGCACCATGTGATGCAAAAAACCATCGGCTTGGATATCTAGTACCAACAGCTCACCATGCTGAATTAATTTGGCAAAATGGACATGGCGGACAGGCTGATTAGATTGGCAGGAAGCGGCACGAAAACTGGTAAAATCATGAGTGCCTTCCAGATAGGTCGCTGCCTGCTGCATCAGTTTGACATTCAGTGGGGCATATTCATGAGTAATTTGCTGATTGAGTATCGCAGGTCGAAAGGGGTGGTTGAGGGTAATATAGCGGTAGCGTCGAGCAATGGCAGAAAAGCGCGCATGAAACTCAGCAGGCATCATTTGTATCCAGCGCACCGCAATATCATCAGGTAGTAGAGAATTTGCGGCACGCAGCCAATTATAAGGCTGACGTGTGGCAGTGGTTTGAAAATGGGCTATCATATTTGACGCATGGACGCCGGCATCAGTACGACCCGCAGCGATGACTTCTATGGGTTGATTGGCTATCTTTGATAACGCTGCTTCAACATGCTGCTGAATACTATCAACTTCTTGTTGGCGTTGCCAGCCGCGATAGCGAGTACCAATAAATTCGATGCTGATCGCATAAGTATTTACAGTCATAAAAAAGCCAATTTTGCCAAAACCTACAATAAAAAAGCCTAGTATAACAACTAATCAGTTATTAGGCGACGGTGTGGGTATCTTTTAGACAATGCGCCCAACGCTGACGGCGGCGAGCAGGGGTATCATAACTGCCAATCAACCATAGCAGACGTGCAAATATCGCAGGTAAAGTCAATCGTCCCGTCATCAAAACTTCACACTGAGCCAGCTGAGCCAGCCATGCCCCCGCTTCATACGCTTGGCTGACGCCGCCATACGCGCATTGGGTCGTCACTGCCACCAGACAGCCTTGTTTTTTCGCCTGTAATAATTGGTTTTTAATGGATTCGGCATACGGCACATTGCCTGCACCAAATGCCAAAATAATGATGGCATCAGGTTTTTCAGACAATAAATTATCCAAGCGAGCAGCGAGCAAATGCGTATCCACGGGCGTCAAATAGAGTGTGGCAATATTAGCATGGGACAAGCTGTCAAAGACTTGCGGCAATTGACTCAACCGATCTTCTAGCCAAAGTTGATGCTGAGCCTGGGTGATTTTTGAGGTATAGCTATTGGCGGGATAACCAGCACGGTGGTGCCCCACAAACGCCATTAAATCATGGCTATGAATTTTTTGCACCGTTTGCGCAGGCCAATCTTCACCAGAAAAACAAACCCGCACCCCAGGCTCACCATGACGGGCTAATTTGCAGGCATCAAATAAATTCTGCGTGGCATCGCTCTGCGCGTCGATAAGGTAATCAGTTAACACATTGCTATCAAGTAAAGGTCTCATTGCCCCTGTCACCACAATACTGATATGACTACCCGCAAAACACTCTGCCAAAAAAGCCGCGAGGTAGCTGAGCGTATCCGTGCCTGTTAGCACCACAAATTGGCGAATCCCTTGCGCAATGGCTTGTAATATCAATTGATAAAAATGCGCAAAATCGGCAGGCGTTAACTGGCTACTGTCTTTAATGACATCATTATCCAATATCCGCCAGTCCACAGGGTCGTGTGCATGGTTTGGGTAGGTGGCAAAATGGGTCTGTAGTATCTGTGATAACACAGGTAAAAAAATATCAGCATTTAAGCTAGCAAGCGGTTTGCCATAACTGCCAAAAGTGCCGCCCGCGTAGATGATGCCAATACCTGATTTGGTGATAGATTTACTCAATTGAAATTTTACTCATAAGGGTTGGCAACGGATAACTTATCAAGGACAGCGATTTCAATCGCTTCCATTTCATCTTGCTCAGCTTGCCCAAGTTCATGGTCAAAACCCAGCAAATGCAGCATCCCATGCACCAGCAAATGGGTCAGATGCTGCTCAATGGTCTTGCCTTGCTCAGCCGCTTGACTGACCACCACTGCATGGCAAATCACTAATTCACCTAGCGGCAGTGCGGGCAGTAATTCTAGTACAGCTTCAGGCAATTCACTGGCATAGGATAAAATATTGGTGGCGTAGTCTTTGCCACGCGCATCCAAATTGATAGCGCGGGCTTCCACAGGCTCCGTGACATAAATTTCTAATTCAACGGTTTTTTGAAAGATAAATTCACCCAGTTGACTAGGTATTTCGGTAGTGTCTTGATGGGTTTGAAAATACTGCAGCACTTGTTGCAAAATAGCGACAATCTTGTCTTGTTGGTACAAGGCTTCAAGTTCGCCAAAATTTGGCAGTTCAATTAAGTCTTCGGCAAAACTAATTATCACTTGACTCATCGGCACTTGACTAAGCGGCGCTTGCGACAAAGCGCCTGCTAAATCACCTGTTAAATCAATTTGGGTTGGCAAAGCTGATGACATAAGCTACTCCGCGATACCTATATCAATGGGTGCGTTATCAATCGTAGCTTTATCAACCGGTGCATGGTTATTCGTTACCCCGATAGCCAAGCTTGCTGCTTGGGACTGTGCTTGGCTTTGTTCAAGTAGGCGCGATTGCTTTTTGGCTTCTTTAATCGCTTCTTGCGCTTCATCGTATTTATCGTAGGCTTGCACGATTTTTTGAACCAATTGATGGCGTACCACATCTTTGCTATCAAACCGCGTCACATGAATTTCTTCAATATCCGCCAAGATTTCTAACGAATGCCGCAAGCCTGACTTGGTGCCGCGAGGTAAATCCACCTGTGACATATCGCCCGTGATGACCGCACGTGAGCCAAAACCCAAACGGGTCAAGAACATTTTCATCTGCTCAGGGGTGGTATTTTGTGCTTCATCCAAAATCACAAACGAGTTATTTAAGGTACGACCGCGCATGTAGGCAAGGGGGGCTACTTCAATAACTTGTTTTTCAATCAGTTTGGCCACTTTTTCAAACCCTAGCATTTCATATAAAGCATCATAAAGTGGGCGTAAATAAGGGTCGATTTTTTGGGTCAAATCCCCCGGTAAAAAGCCCAGTTTTTCCCCTGCTTCTACCGCAGGGCGCACGAGCAAAATACGCTCAATCTCATTGCGCTCTAGCATATCCACCGCACAAGCCACCGCCAAGTAAGTCTTACCCGTCCCTGCAGGCCCTACGCCAAACGAAACATCAGACAGTAAGATTTTTTTGACATATTGCTGTTGGTTGTAACCGCGGGGGATGATTTTTCCTTTACGGGTTCTCAAACTAATCGGGGTGAATTCAGTGCTATCGGCGCGCTCGCTGCCATTTTCGCTAGCGGCACCATTTTCTAGCGCTAAATCTTGCTCACGGCTAAAACTCGTTTGCACGAGCAGGTGCAAATCTTCTGGCGAGATGACGTCGTTGCTTTGTGCTTCATCGGCAAGCTGTACCAAGATACGCTCAGCACGCGCGACTGAATCAAGCTCACCTGAAATCACAAAATCGGTTTTGCGTTGGTGAATGTGGACTGACAGACGATGTTCAAGATACTTAATGTGGTTATTGTATTCGCCCAATAAGGTTTTGAGTTGATGGGCTTTTAGAGATGATAAATCGACCGTTCTGCTGATGGTATCGCTCAAGAGTGCTTCCTTTTATGGGTTTTTATAGTTGTGATAAATCATAAGGTTGAGAGATTATGGGGGTGTGACAGTAACCAATATAATATTTTGGCACGTTGATACTATTATGGTAAATATATGCAAAAATTCAAGTGACGTTCACGGGTTTTTGTCATTTCAAGTGATTTTGAGGTCGACACGGAGCCAATGCTCAGCCACAACGGGCAAAAAATTAAATTTTGAGAAAATGAAAAAAAAATGTGACAAAATGCTTGACGACATAGGGTTAAATACGCATAATAT